>SEGN01000595.1 GCA_004211245.1 Variovorax sp. | reverse complement strand
TTCCTGCACGGGTACGCCTGCTGGGCGATCGACTCGCGCATCTCGCTGCGCAGCGCGCACTTCCCTTTCGCGCCGCCGCCGCACCGGGATGCCTATCCGCTGATGTTCACCGGCGAACTGCATTTCGATGCCGCGCGTGCGAGCTACAGCTTCGACGAGCGCTATCTGCACCTGCCGCTGCAGCGCGACGAGGCCGCACTGCGCACGATGCTCAGGCGCGCCCTGCCGCTGACGGTGCTGCAGTACCGCCGCGACCGCCTGCTGGGCGAGCGGGTGCGCGAACTGCTGCGGCTGCGGCCGGCCGAGGCCGCGACGGCCGATGCCATCGCCGCCCTGCTCCATCTGTCGAGCCGCACCCTGCACCGGCAACTGCAGGAAGAAGGCGTGCCGCTGCAGGCGCTGAAGGACGAGGTGCGCCAGGCACAGGCGGCCGCCCTGCTGCGCCGCACGGGCCGACCCATCAAGCAGGTCGCGCTGGCCGTGGGGTTCCGCAACGAGAAGAGCTTCTCACGCGCGTTTCGCGAATGGACCGGCACGACCCCCGGGGAGTTTCGGCGCGAGGGGCGTTGAGGACGCGGGCGAATCAGCCGCCAGCCATGCGCACCCGGCGCGCCGACTCTTCGGCCCGCGCATCGTCCACCTCGCGCAGCACACCGCCCACGTCCACCGGCCCGCTGGCGCGAACGAACTGCCCCGTCAGCACCGTGCCGACATCGAGTGCACCGCGTTCGTACAGGTTCCACATCTCCTCGCCGTAGCGGCTGTGCAGCAACTCGGGCGCGAACTGGCCGAAGAAGACCTTCAGGTTCTCCACGTCGCGCAGGAGCATGCGCCGGGCGTGGTTGTTGCCGGCGGCGTCGACCGCCTGCGGCAGGTCGATGATCACCGGTCCGTCGGCCGCGAGCAGCACGTTGAATTCGGAGAGGTCGCCGTGCACGACGCCCGCGCACAGCATGCGGACCACCTCCTTCAACAGCGTTGCATGGTGGCGAAGCGCGTCCTCCGCGCTGAAGACCACGTCGTTGAGCCGCGGCGCGGCGTCGCCCTCGGCGTCGGTCACCAGTTCCATCAGCAGCACGCCGTCGCAGAAGTTGTAGGGCACCGGCACGCGCACGCCGGCCGCGGCCAGCCGGTACAGCGCATCCACCTCGGCGCTCTGCCACGCGGCCTCGGTGGCCTGGCGGCCGAACTTCGTGCCCTTGGCCATGGCGCGCTGCAGACGCGTGTTCTTGACCTTGCGGTTCTCGGTGTAGTCGACGGCCTGGCGGAAGCTGCGGTTCGTCGCCTCCTTGTAGACCTTGGCGCAGCGGGTGTCGTCGCCGCAGCGCACCACATAGACCATCGCCTCCTTGCCGCTCATGAGCTGACGCACCACGGTGTCGATCAGGCCTTCGTCGACGAGCGACTGCAAACGGGGAGGAGCTTTCATCGG
>SEGN01000594.1 GCA_004211245.1 Variovorax sp. | reverse complement strand
GCCGGCGGCCCGAACAACCCGGTGGGCAACATCTGGATGGGGCTGTCGAAGCCGCACTGGGGCATCCACGGCACCCCGGCGCCGGACCGCGTGGGCCACGATGAAACCAACGGCTGCATTCACCTGACCAACTGGAATGCCGCGCGCGTGTCGAAGCTCGCCAAGCCCGGCTTCGCGGTCGAGGTGAAGGCCTGAGGACGCAGGCCATGCGCGCCGCGGCCGCCCTGCTGCTCGCGGCATCGGGCGCCACGGCGCAGCCCGCGGTGCCGGAAGACGGCCCGGCGCTGCTGGACGCCCGCCCGCTCGCGATGCCGGTCGAAGGCGTGCGCCCGCAGGCGCTGCACGACACCTTCGCCGATGGGCGTGCCGGCGGCCCGCATGAAGCGCTCGACATCCTCGCGCCGCGCGGCACACCGGTGCGCGCGGTCGACGACGGCCGGCTCGTCAAGCTGTTCCACAGCGTGCCGGGCGGCATCACCCTCTACCAGTTCGATCCCTCGGGGCGGCTCGCCTACTACTACGCGCACCTCGACCGCTATGCCGACGGCCTGCGCGAAGGCATGGCGCTGAAGCGCGGCGATGTCGTCGGCTACGTCGGCAGCACGGGCAATGCATCGCCGGACGCGCCGCACCTTCACTTCGCGGTGTTCCGGCTGGGGCAGGAACAGCGCTGGTGGCAGGGCACGGCCATCAATCCGTATCCGGCGCTGCGGCGACTTCCGTAGGGGCCGCTTTCGTCGTCCAATCGGGCCATGGACTCCGCATCGCTCCGGCTCTATGCCCACCCGTTCTCGTCGTACTGCCAGAAGGCGCTGATCGCGCTCTACGAAAACGACACACCCTTCGACTACCGCACGCTCGAAGACAAGAATGCAAACGCCGAGCTCGCAGCGCTCTGGCCGCTCAAGCGGTTCCCGGTGCTGGTCGACAACGGACGCACGCTGCCCGAGGCCAGCATCATCATCGAGCACCTGGCGCTCGCGCATCCGGGGCCGGTGAAGCTCATCCCCGCGACGCCCGAAGACGCGCTGGAGGTGCGACTGATGGACCGGTTCTTCGACAACTACATCTCCACGCCCCAGCAGAAGATCGTGTTCGACAGCATCCGCCCTGCCGAATCGCGCGACGCCTACGGTGCGAACGAGGCCCGCACGATGTTGGACGCCGCGTACCGCTGGCTGGATCAGAGGCTGGCCGATGGCCGCGAATGGGCCGCCGGTGCGCAGTTCAGCATGGCGGACTGCGCCGCCGCGCCCGCGCTGTTCTACGCGGACTGGACGCATGCGATCGCGCCCGCCTTCGCGCAGGTGCATGCCTACCGGCGACGGCTGCTGGCACGGCCGTCGTTCGCGCGGGCGGTCGATGAGGCGCGGCCGTTCCGGGCTTACTTTCCGTTGGGAGCGCCGGATCGAGATTGAGGCCAAGCTGACACCCGGCAC
>SEGN01000151.1 GCA_004211245.1 Variovorax sp. | reverse complement strand
CCCGACGTCGACGACGGCGCGCCGAACGCGAAGGTGCCGCCCTTCAGGTCGGCCACCGTCTTCGCCTTGCTGTCGGTCGGCACGATGAACTTGCTGGTGAACACCTCGTCCTCGGCGCGCTGCACGATCGGAACCGCCTTGCCGTCGGTGCGCAGTTTGGCCTGCACGAAGGTGAAGCCGCCCAGCCAGGCCAGGTCGATCTTGTTGGTGGCCAGGCCTTCGACCACGGCCGCATAGTCGGTGACGGGCGTGAACTGCACCTGCATGCCCGTGGCCTGCGCGAGGTAGTCGCCGAGCGGCTTGAACTTGCGCTGCAGTTCGGTGGGCGCCTCGTCGGGAATGGCGGAGACGCGCAGGGTGGTGGCGGACTGAGCCAGCGCGCCCGGGCCGAAGCAGGCGGTGGCGAGGAGGGCGAGGGCGGACTGGAGGAAGAGGCGTTTCATGGGGGCCGAGGGGTTGGGTGTGCAGAACGAGAACCCGCGATTGTCCTCGGCCTCCCGCCCGGCTCGCAAAAGCGACCGTCTCCGCCGGTCCTTCAGGGACTGTCCCGGCCCGGGCGTGGTGCCCGCCTGGCCGGGCCGCGGGCCTGCGCCGATGCCAGCCGCTGCTCGATGCGGCGCGCCTGCGCATTGAGCAGGCGAACCAGCTCCGGCACACGGCTCGCCGGCATGCGATCGTCGATGGCCGCGAGGCTGAGTGCGGCGACGACCTGGCCGTCGCGATCGCCCACCGTCACCGCGAGACCGCGCACGCCCTTGAGTACCAGGCCTTCGCTGAACGCGTAGCCGCGCTCGCGAGCGTCCTTCACCGCGCCGCGAAGGCTGCGCACGTCCACGTTCGGATAAGTCGCCAGGCGCGCCTCGGCTTCGGCCATGAAACGTTCGGCGCGCTCCTCGTCCAGCGCGGCCAGCAGGGCGATGCCGCCCGCGCCCACCCCTAGCGGCCGGCGCGTGCCCACATCGACGGTGAAGGCCTTGACCGGGTAGGAGCCCGACTGTCGGTCGATGCACACCCCCTCGGCGCCCGAGCGGACGGTCAGGAAGCTGGTGTCGCCCGAGCGCTCCGCCAAGGCCACCATTTCCTCCTCGCACAGGTCGCGCAGATCGTGCACGTCGCGCGCGGCCGACCAGCCGAGCACGGCGAGCTCGTTGCCGAGGCGGTAGCGCCGCGTGTCGACGACCTGATCGACGAAGCCGTGGCTGCGCAGGGTGTCCAGGATGCGGTGCACGGTCGGCTTGGTCAGCCCCGATCGTTGCTGCAGGTCGATCAGTCGCACGCCTTCGCTGTCACCGGAGGCGATCAGATGCAAAAGCCCGATGGCGCGATCGAGGGTCTGGGTGCTCACGTGGTCGTCCTGTAATGGAAGGGGTCCATATTATGGACCTTGGGGCTTGTGCTTTGACAGGAAAGCGCGGCATTCGTAGATTACACGCCTTCCCATAGTTTCAAATTCTGGACCTTTCACGACATGTTCCGCATTTTCGACTTGCTCAACGGCGCCCGTCTCACGGCCGACTACGCCGGTCATTCGCTGGCCCAAGGCGTGGAGGCCATCCACATCACGCTCAACAACTACCGCGGGATCAACCCGGTGCCGGATCTGCGCCACTCGCTGGGCGAGCTGGCCGCCTATCGTGCCCACCTGGCCACGATGGGCGACCTCGTCCATGTGGTCGAACGCTTCGCCGATTTCGAGACGGCGCGACAGCAGGGCAAGCTCGCGATCGTGCTGGGCTACCAGAACGTGCCGGGCGTCGAGCGCGACCTGAAGCTGCTCGAGCTGTTCCACGGTCTCGGCGTGCGCGTGATCCAGATCGCGCACAACATCCGCAACCTCTACGGCGACGGCTGCGCCGAGCCTGCCAATGCGGGCCTGTCGTCGCTGGGCCGCGACCTCGTGGCCACGCTCGACGATCTCGGCATCGTGATCGACCTGTCGCACGTGGGCGACCAGAGCGGCCTGGACGCGGTCGCCGCGTCTCGCAACCCGGTGTCGGCCACGCATGCCAACTGCTACACGCTGTGCCCCAATGCGCGCAACAAGAGCGACGCGCTGATGGACGCCATGGCGGCGAAGGGCGGCGTGCTGGGCATCACCTACCTGCCGCCCCTGGTCCTGATGCCAGGTCAGACGCCCGCACCCGACGACGTGCTGCGCCACATCGACTACGCCGTCGAACGCATGGGCGTCGCGCACGTGGGCATCGGGTCGGACTTCATCACCGGCCAGCCGGCCGACCGCTACCAGGAGTTCATGAAGAAGCCCGAGGTCTACGGCACCTGGCCCTGGCGGTACCCGATCGACAGCCTCGAGGACCAGCAGGTGCTGCTGCGTCGCCTCCAGGAGCGCGGCCTGTCGCAGGACGCGGTGCAGGCGATCGCGAAGGACAACTTCATGCGCCTGTTCCAGGCCGTGCTGCAATGAGCGGCCCTGCGCTCTACATGATGTACGGGGAAGACGTCGCGGCCAGCGAGCGCCTGCGTGCGCCGCTGCGCGAGGCGCACATCCGCCGCCGCGCCGAACTTGCGGCCGAGGGGCGCGTCGCCGTGTCGGGCCCGCTGTGGGACCAGGACAGCGGCGCCGGCGACTACTGCGGCAGCCTCCTTGTCGCGCACTTCGACTCGCTGGAAGACGCGCAGGCCTGGGCCGACGCCGACCCCTATGCCCAGGCCGGTGTCTACCACCGCATGGTGGTGCGCCGCGTGAACGCCCATTTCACTCAAACGATTGCGGAGACCCGAACATGATCGATCGACGCCGCTTCGCGGCGGCCGGGCTCGCGGCCCTGGCCGCACCTGCCGCCTGGGCCGCCTGGCCCGACAAACCCGTGAAGATACTCGTCGGCTTTGCCGCGGGCGGGCCGGCCGACACCTGTGCGCGCCTGGCCGCACGGCTGCTGTCGGAGAGCCTCGGCCAGCAGGTGGTGGTCGAGAACCGTGCCGGCGCCGGCGGCGCCCTGGCCACCAATGCCGTGCTCAAGGCTGCGCCGGACGGCCACACCTTGCTGCTGTGCGCCTTTGCCGATGTGCTCAACCCGATCATCAATCCCAAGGATGCAGCCTTCAGCCTGGCCGACGACTTCACGCTTGTCACGCGCATCACGGGTGTGGGCAACATGCTGGTGGTGCATCCTTCGGTGCCTGCCACCAGCGTGGCCGAGTTCGTTGCCTATGCGCGCGCCAACCCGGGCAAGCTCGACTACGGCTCGGCCGGCGTGGGGTCGGCGAGCCACCTCGCCGGCGAGCTGCTGGCGGGGCTGGCCAAGGTGCAGGTCACGCATGTGCCCTACAAGGGCACGGCCCAGGCCCAGGTCGACCTGCAGGCCGGAACCCTGCCCTTCATGTTCGACAGCGTGATCAGCGCGCTGCCCAACGTGCAGGCCGGCAAGGTGCGTGCGCTGGCCGTGACCACGACCGCGCGCTCGCCCGCCGCGCCCAACGTGCCCGGCATGGCCGAGGCCGGCGTGGCCGACTACGACCTCACCTCGTGGTTCGGCCTCGCTGCACCGCGCAACACGCCGCCCGCGATCGTGAACCAGCTCGCCGACGCACTGCGCCGCGACCTGAAGCGCAAGGACGCGCGCGACGCGCTGATGCTGCTCGGCGGACAGCCGGACGACATGTCGCCGCAGGACTTCGAGCGCTATGTGCGTTCCGAAAGCGCACGCTGGAAGCGCCTCTTCGCGGACGGCACCGTGCGCATCGACAAATGACGAAACCCACCGGAGATTCAATGACCGCGACGAAGAAACCCATCGGCAAGGTGCCGCCCGAAACCATCCTGCGTCTGGACATCGACCGCTATGCGCCGCACGTGATCGACGGCTTCAAGGCGCTCGGCGACCTGACCGGCACCGTGTCGGACGCGATGGACGAGCTGGGGCTCGAGGGCGTGGTGCCAGCCTCGGTGCTCGCGCCCACGCTGCCGCTGTCGCGCATCGTCGGGCCCGCGCTCACGCTGCGCAACGTCGAGCAGCGCGACAACGCCTACAAGGGCGCACGCGAGCGCGTCTCCCGCATGGCCGAGATCGAGGCGCACAACCTCGCCGAACCGGGCGACGTGCTGGTGATCGAGGGCGTGGTCGGCATCTCCAACATGGGCGGCCTCTCCGCCACCATCGGCAAGCGCCAGGGCGAGGTGGGCGCCATCGTCGACGGCGGCGTGCGCGACATCGAGCAGCAGCGCGCCATCGGATTTCCGGCCTGGACGCGGGGCGTCAGCTCGGTCACCGGCAAGTGGCGGCTGCAGACCGTGGCCATCAACGGCACGGTGCGCATCTGCGGCATGCAGGTGCGGCCCGGCGACCTCGTGGTGGCCGACGAAGGCGCCGTGTGCTTCGTGCCTGCGGAGCATGTGGAGGCCGTGCTCAAGCGCGCGCAGGAGATCTCCGAAGGCGAGGCACGCCGCTACGCCGACATCGAGGCCGGCATGCCGGTGCCGGAGCTCGCTCTACACCTTCCATCCGGGCCAGCTGCAGGCGTTCCTTGCGCTGTACGAGCGCGAAGGCCGGCCCGTGCAACTCGAGTACCTCGATGGCCTGCTCGGCTACTACATCGCCGAGACCGGCATGCTCAATCGCATCGTCGCGCTGTGGGGCTACACCTCGATGGACGAGCGCGAGCGCCAGCGCACCGCGCTGTTCGCCGACCCGCGCTGGATCGGCTACCTCGCCAAGATTCGACCGCTCATGGTGACGCAGGAGTCGGTGCTGCTGCGCGCCGCGCCTTTCTTCACCGACCGACTCGCCACGCTGTTGGCGGCCAACAAGGAGACACTCCAATGAACCCCCACACCCTTCGCCGCCGCACCGTGCTCGGGGGCGCCGCCGCCATGGCGGGCAGCCTGCTGCCGCTGGTGTCCGCACGCGCGCAGGACACCAACTTCCCGACCAAGCCGATCCGCCTGCTGGTGCCGTTCTCGGCCGGCGGCGGCATCGACCTGCTCGCGCGCATCACGTCGGAGCGCCTGGCCGAGACGCTGGGCCAACCCGTGGTGGTCGAGAACCAGGGCGGCGGCGGTGGCGTCGTTGCCTCGCGCATGGTGGCCAAGGCAGCGGCCGACGGCTACACGCTGGTGTTCCACTCGGTGTCTTCGGCGGTGGTGAACGCGCAGGTCTACAAGGACCTCGGCTACGACCCGATCGCCGGCTTCGGGCCGGTGTCGCTGGTGGCGCAGTTTCCGCTCGTCCTGCTGGTCAACAACAACGTGCCCGCCAAGGACCTGCGCGAGTTCGTCGCGCTGCTCAAGGCCAACCCGACCAAGTACAGCTACGGCTCGTCGGGCGTCGGCACGGGCATCCACTTCGCGGCCGAGCTGTTCCGCTCGATCGCGGGCGTGGAGATCCAGCACGTGCCCTACAAGGGCACCTCCGCCGCGCTGGCCGACCTGCTCGGCGGCCGCATCGAAATGCTGATCGACGGCGTGCCGCCGCAGGTGCAGAACATCAACAGCGGCCGCGTGCGCGCGCTCGGCGTGACCACCACCACGCGGTCTTCCGTCATCCCCAACGTGCCCACGCTCGCCGAGGGCGGCCTGGCCGGCTACGACTTGCCGTTCTGGGTCGGCATCTACGCGCCCGCAGGCACGCCGCGGCCCGTCGTGGACAAGCTCTCGGCCGCGATCGGCAAGGCAGTACGAGACCCTGCGGCGCAAACGCGCTTCAAGGAGGCTGGCGCCGACGGGGTGGGCTCCACGTCGGCGGAGCTCGACAAGTTCTGGAAGGAGCAGATCGCTGTCTATGCGCGGATTGCGAAGACTTCGAATATCAAGTTGGAGCAGTAGGAAAATCGCCCTGCGCGATGCTCAGTCGAGCGCGCTGATGGTGGTGATCACACTTCCCTCGATCCCCAACCGTTTGGCATGCCCTGTCGATGGGTCGTAGAGAATCACCGACGTCGAGGTCGCAAACACCACGCGACCCTTCTCGACCGAGTTGTCCGCGCGCTTGATTGACAGGCAGTTCGCCATTGGCCCCGGCGCACGCGCAACCTCCGGCGCGTTGGAATGGCAGCTCGTGGGCTGGACGACCCATTTATCGATGTGACTCTTGCCAGCGGTGAGCCCGATCCCTGGGAGCACCGCCGCCAGTACGCAGAACACAAAGGTGAGCGCCGCGATACCGATTGCCGCCACGGGAATAAGCAGCGTCGTGACGATCGAAGAAAAAAGGAAGATCGAACCGCTGACAACCCAGGACTTCTGACGCGCGTTGCGCTTGAAGACAACCTTGGCTGCGCGGAGCTTCTGTTGTGGGTGCCGTCGCGAGAGCCGCCTCGACGCGGACAGCCATGCCCAGAACAGCACAAAGCCGATCAAGCACATAACAAAGACCGGCATCAGAACTCGCGCTGACCTGACGAGCACATCCTTGTAGAACGCCCACGACGACCATGAGTACGATCCCGTCAGCAGATCAGCGATGGCCCAAGTGCCGAGACTGAAAAGGTCCAGGGTCGAGTTGAAAGTGAATGTGTGTGGCAGGCCGAACCTTGCTTCCACCGCAAGCGCGACGCCATATCCGAGCAGCGCCAGAATGATCCCGCTCGCTGAGGCGAATGCCAGCACCACCGTCAGCCAGTTGGTGCTTCGAGTGACGATGTCGTCGCCGGGTGCTTTGTTCATCGACGAATTTTCACCTGCGGGCTGCGATGGCGAGTGCCACGTTGGAGCTCGCAAGGCCGACTAAACGTCGGCTTCAGACTGGTTGCGGAAGTTCGACACTTGCAAGCTAGACATCTGCACGAAAGCTGAGAGCAGTCATCCGCGACAGGACCGGCTCAGACTAGCGTGCCGACGTTTAGCAGTTACCCCGCCGAACCTATGAGCCCATCTGACGCCACTTGGTGGGCCTTTTTTATTAAGGCCCTTTACTCGGCTGCGGAGCCCATGCGACGTTTGAGGCTCTAGCCCCTCCACTTTATGGTGTAACCGCAGGCCTTCAATTCCTTCGCCACTTCGGTTTTCCAACCGCCGAATCCGTCAAGTCCAACGTACACAACGCCACTGATGTCGTTGGGCGTTTCTATCTCGCCCTTGACCAGCGCGCATACATTTTCTCGACCAAGCTTCGCCATCAGGTACCCATGCTCAAACACAACATTCTGACGAGCGCGGTTCTTAGGTGGAATCTTTGATTCGTGGACGCCGCGCCCGTGGTCGCACGCGGTGTAGAGGACTAGGGCGAAGTCTGCATCATTGGTGTAGCGCTCAATCTTCTCAATGATCGTCATGCCTGAACTCGCCTGTTCATGCAGGATGATCGGCTCAAGCCCAAGGCCCGAAACGAAGCGCGCTACTTCCTGCTTTGCTTCGTTATCGCGGCCGTGCACGATGAAGACTTTTCGCTTGTTCCGCGTGACGGACGCGGCCGCTGATAAAGAACCCGGGGCCGGCGTGAACATTGGCGCGGCAGCGTGCTTGGGCGCCGCCGCCCGCTGTCCAAACTCAAAGTAGTCCAGCAAGGGGGTGAACTCTTCCGAAATGTACGTTCGCCGCTCCGCGTAGGTCTTGAACTTTGGCTGGATGAAATTCCAAAAAGAACTCAAGTCGCGATTTATCCGCACAAATGACGGAACCAAATGTGCAGTATCAGACAAGGACAAAATCTCCTGCCTGAGGGTGGCATATTCATTATTGTCCGCATTGCCACCGGTCGCGTGGGAGCTAAGCAATGTGGCCAAGTAATTAGCCTTCTCAAATGGGGTGCGCAGGAATTCTATGCTCATGGTTTATTGTCGCTGGGATCTTTCGACTGCCCGAACATAAATTTCCCGATGTACCAAATTGCTCGTCCAAAGTTGTTAATCAACTGCTCGCCCTGCCTGAGATACGAAAGGTTTTGGTCAATACCGGCAAGCTTGATGGCGTCTGCTACCTTTGAGCCGGTTGGATGTGCGTCTCCCACGCGCATGTCGTAGGCACCTGCAACCTCTGCAAATACTTCACGCGCCGTATCGGGTCCGACCGTTTGCGCGAGCACGTCTTGGAGAAGCTTGTTCGAGCCAAGTTTTTCTTTGTCCGCATGAGTCGCAACTTTGCGAAGCTCGCGGACATTAAGGCGGTCCGAAAACACGCGGACAAGTTCTTTGGCCAGCCTCAGAAGCGAAGCCTGATCCTTGCTCATGAACCTAGACACGTTTTGCATCGACGCAGCGTCATCAATATCGTGAGTGAACAGGGAGATTCCATGAACCTTGCGAAAATTATCCTCCAGCAGACGCATCGTCCCAAACAGCATTTCTTCGACGGCATGCGTATCTGCCGGTTCAGCCTTGACTTGTGACGCCAGCAATTCGATCGAAACCTTCCCTTCCGGCGCTACGTTATGCGCGGCCCAAAGATGCTGCTCCCATGGATATAGCTTGGCAATGTCGTAGGCGTATACAGTAATCAGGTCAGCGGAATTAATTCCGAAATGGGTCTTGTATCCAGACGTTGACTTAATGCCGCCTGTTTCTGCCGTGTACCAGTGCAACGTGAAGCCTCTATTGCTTAAAAGCTCGTTGACCACGCTGGATCGGAACCACAGCCAGCGGCCAATGTCCTCGTTATCCAGCTTGGCGGAGGGCATGCGCGTACCGTCAGTCTCCACGATGAATTGAGGAAGGTTCGTGTCTTCATCTCCACGAACTCGAATGCTTCGCGATTGGTGGTCGATCCATTCGTCTCGCCAAAATTCGCCTTCAACCCGAATACCTTGATAGCCGCCACGTTCGCCTTGTGACTGTTCATGGCTAGTGTTTCCGTTATTTTCCGGCCCCATTACGGGCGCGTCTTCTTCCTCATCAACGTCATTTCGCCACATACGAAACATGGCCCAAGTACCACCGAATACTTTGTTGACTTCGCGAATTAGAAATTCAAATCGGCCGCCGTCGCGTTCTTCCTTGTGCTCTTTCAGATTTGCATACTCGCTCTTTTCAAGCGCGGGTACGTTTTCCACTCTTTGCCGGTAATAAGAGAGGCGCAGCGATAGGTTCCTGGCTGCCAAGTAATCAAGTAGAAACTCACGCTTGATTTCGATCAGGGTATGTTCGTTGTCCTTGTCGAGGACTTCACGTGCAACGACAACAAAGTTTTCTTTTGGCCTTACCCAGTTCGCCCCTTCCTTTATAAGGCCGAGCGCCACTACTAGGTCGGGATTCAAGATCCATTGCCTGCCGCCGACTACGGGTTGCGGGTGTTCAAAGACAAGGTTGACGCCGATGGGCTCCTTGTCGTTGTACTGGTACTGGTCGATGGATGCGTAGCCGTTCATGTAGGCATACGGCTCCACGGTGTGGCCGATGCCCAAGTCGCCCCAGCCTAAGCGCTCCTCAACGAATGCCCGCTGCTCTGGCGGAAACGCAGCAGACCCTAATCCAAAGTATTCGCTGGAGTGGACTGCTTCTCTGACATCGCCCTTTTCGTCCTTCACGGATGCCCTCAAGGGCACCCAGGTTGCGGTTGAGAACAGGCGGCGAGTTTCTTTTTTTTGGAGAATCCACTCTTCGTTCATTTCTGGTGCCGCATCGTTGTGTGTGTGTCTGGCTGCACCATTCTGCCGCGCGACTGCGGCGTGTGATTCCTCCGTGGGTGTGGACACTCCGTCGCGTGACTCTAGTTGCCTACTCACCGCGCGCGCGTGCACCGGGCGGGGAGCAGGTTGGTTATGGCCTGTATGCGGCTTGACTAGGATGAGTTCGGACGCTCGAACCGGTTTGGTACATAGGGAGGCTCCAGATCGGCGCCGCGCGGTTCCGACGCTTGCCAATCAGGGCCGGTTCACGTCGCTCCGGATGGGCGGAACCGCCTGCTGCGTGGAATCATGTTTCAAGTATGTTTCGTCAGAGGACCGCAACTTAGTGATCGAGAGCATCAGACACCGCTCAATTCCCCGACTCGAGCCTTCTCGGGCAGTGTGCCCAGGTTATGAGGGTGTGGCCTCGCCAACGTCCGAGGAGGTTGATGTTGCCGTCATTCGCGGCCGCATCACCGCAAGACCGCAACCGCTGCATAGCTGTCATCCTCTGAACTCGGCTGCCTGACCATGGCACCCACCCGAAGGGCATACTGACCCGATGCGCGATGCACACCCCTCGCCTCCAGTCCGCAGTCCCAAGCCACGCTGGGCGCGTTGGTCGCTCCGATTCCTGTGCCTGCTCGCGCTGCTGATGCTCGGCCCGATCGGCGTGCTGGCCTCCGGCAAGCTGGACCTGGACACGCCCTGGCACATGACGAGTCGCGGGAGCACCGGGCAGGCGCCGGACCCTGCTGTCGAGCGCGGTGCGGTGGTGCAGGTCTATGGCGCGCGGATCGTGCGATGGCGCGGCGCCTTTGGCATTCATCCGTGGATCGCGGTCAAGCGGGCGGGCGCCGATCGCTACACCACGTACCACATCGTCGGTTGGCGGGCCCGTCGCGGCGGGGATGCCTTGGTCAGCAATGAAGTGGAGTCGCCTGACATGCTCTGGTACGGCGCCTATCCGCAGTTGCTGGCGGACCACCGGGGCGCGCAGGCCGAAGCCATGATCACGCAGATCGAAGCGGCCGTGGCGGACTACCCGTGGCGCGAGTCGTACCGCCTTTGGCCCGGGCCCAACAGCAACACGTTCGTGGCCTGGGTGGCGCGCCAGGTGCCGGCGCTGCGACTGGACCTGCCTCCCACCGCAATCGGCAAGGACTACCTGGGCTCGACGACCTTCATCGACCGTGCGCCCAGCGGCACCGGGTGGCAGGTGTCGCTGATGGGGCTGGCCGGTGTCACGGTCGCGCGCGACGAGGGCCTGGAACTGAACGTGCTGGGCCTCGGCTTCGGCGTCGACGTCGACGACCTGGCCTTGCGCCTGCCCGGTTTCGGACGGCTGCCGGCCTCTGCCGCGCGCGGGGGCTGAGAAACCGCGACCCGGTGTGTCGGCGCCCTACACACGCCCGGGTTTTTTGCCGCCAGCCGTTGCCCGCCGGATCCGCGACGCTTTTCGCAGCCTGTACTTCCTGCGAGATCGACCATGAAATTCCCCGGACTGCTTTTCTCCTCCCTCATCGGCGCGGTGGCCAGCGCGCGATCGATGACCCCCATGGCGAGCATCGCCGCGGCCCGCGTTCTCGGCGATCGCACGCCGGGCCGCCTGGTGCTGCTCGACCGGCCTTTGTTCAAGTACGGCGCCCTGGCCATGGGCGTCGGCGAGTTGCTCGGCGACAAGATGAAGAGCGCGCCGGACCGCACCGTCTTCCTAGGCCTGCTGGCGCGCGTGATGAGCGCGGGCATCGCCGGCGCCGCCCTGGCGCCGCGTGGCCGTGAGCAGACCGGCGCCGTCGTTGCGGTGGCCACCGCGGTGCCGCTCGCCTATGCGAC
>SEGN01000150.1 GCA_004211245.1 Variovorax sp. | reverse complement strand
GTGACGATGCCGCTGCTCACGCCGATCATCGCGGTGGTCATGACCTTCTCGGTGCTGTTCACCTTCACCGACTTCCAGCTGATCTACGTGATCACGCGCGGCGGCCCGCTCAACGCGACGCACCTGATGGCCACGCTGTCGTTCCAGCGCGCGATCTCGGGCGGCGCGCTCGGCGAGGGCGCCGCCATCGCCATCGCGATGGTGCCTTTCCTGCTGGCCTGCGTGATGTTCAGTTTCTTCGGCCTGCAGCGCCGCGCGTGGCAGCAAGGCGGTAGCGACAAATGAGCAATCCCAACAATCAGGTCGACACGGTCGGCATGAGCTTCCTGGACTCGTTGCCGCGCAAGATGGTGACGGTCTACCTGCCGCTGCTGGTGTTCCTGATCGTGCTGCTGTTCCCGTTCTACTGGATGGCCATCACCTCGGTGAAGCCCGAAGCGGAGCTGCTCTCGCGCGACGGCAATCCGTTCTGGGTCATCAAGCCGACGCTCGCGCACTTCTACAAGCTGTTGTTCGAGACCTCGTACCCGCAATGGCTGTGGAACACGGTGCTGGTGTCGGTGGTGTCGACCTTTGTCTCGCTGGCGGCCTCGGTGTTCGCGGCGTACGCGATCGAGCGGTTGCGCTTCAAGGGCTCCAAGCACGTCGGGCTGTCGATCTTCCTGGCCTACCTGGTGCCGCCGTCGATCCTGTTCATCCCGCTCGCGAACGTGGTGTTCAACCTCGGCCTGTTCGACACACGATGGGCGCTGATCCTCACCTATCCGACCTTCCTGATCCCGTTCTGCACCTGGCTGCTGATGGGCTACTTCCGTTCGATCCCGGCCGAGCTCGAGGAGTGCGCGCTGATCGACGGTGCCAACCGCTGGCAGATCCTGGTCAAGATCGTGCTGCCGCTCGCGGTGCCGGGCCTCATTTCTGCCGGCATCTTCGCGTTCACGCTGTCGTGGAACGAGTTCATCTACGCGCTGACCTTCATTTCGTCGTCCGAGATGAAGACGCTGCCGGTCGGCGTGGTCACCGAGCTGGTGCAGGGCGACGTGTACCAGTGGGGGCCGCTGATGGCCGGCGCACTGCTGGGCTCGCTGCCGGTGGCCTTCATCTACTCGTTCTTCGTCGAGTACTACGTGTCGGGGATGACCGGTTCGGTCAAGGAATAGAACGTCGGCGCAGCAGCCGGCGCGAGCGTGCGAGTGCCAGCCATTCGACCGCACCCCACAGCATCAGCGTGGCCAGTCCGCGAAAGAAGAAATGAAAGCGCGCCATCGGTGCCACGCTAGCGCCGTTGTGTGACGCCGCGGTGTCATGTGGCGTCGCTATCCTGCGCCGGTGACGCCGACGCCCCTGCCCGAACTGCTCGAACTCGAGGCGCTGGCCGGCAGTGCGGGCGCCCACATGGCGCAGCGCACGCTGTGCGAGGTGGTGGCCGGCGACCAGCGGTTTCCGGTGCAGGCCTTCACGCTCGGCAGCAGCCGGCCCGACGCGGCGGCGGTGGGCTTCTTCGGCGGCGTGCACGGGCTCGAGCGCATCGGCGCGGAGGTGGCCATCGCCTACCTGCGCAGCCTGGTGATGCGGCTCGCATGGGACGACACCCTGCACCGCCTGCTGGAGACCGTGCGGCTGGTGTTCATGCCGCTGGTCAACCCGGCCGGGCTCTGGCTCGGCACCCGCGCCAACCCGAACGGCGTCGACCTGATGCGCAATGCCCCGGTGGACGCCACCGAGCGCGTGCCGTCGTGGATCGGCGGGCAGCGCATCAGCGCGTCGTTGCCCTGGTACCGCGGCGCGGCGGGCGCGCCGATGGAATGCGAGAGTGCGGCGCTGTGCGCGCTGGCCCGGTCCGAGCTGCTGGGTCGGCCGTTCAGCATGGCGGTGGACTGCCATTCGGGCTTCGGCCTGGCCGACCGCATCTGGTTCCCCTTCGCCCACACCTCGAAGCCGATCGCGCACCTGCCCGAGATGCACGCGCTGTGCGCGCTGCACGACCAGACCCTGCTGCACCACCGCTACGTGTTCGAGCCGCAGAGCCAGCACTACCGCACCCACGGCGACCTGTGGGATCACCTGTACCTCGACGCCTGCGAGCGGCCGGGCACGGTGTTCCTGCCGGTCACGCTCGAGATGGGTTCCTGGCTGTGGGTCAAGAAGAACCCCCGCCAGCTGTTCTCGCGCCACGGCATGTTCAACCCGATGATCGCGCACCGCCGCGAGCGCGTGCTGCGCCGGCACATCGGCTGGCTCGACTTCATCACGCGTGCGGCCGCAAGCCATGCGCGCTGGCTGCCCGCGGGCAACGAGCGCATGCACCACCATGCGCTCGCGATGGCGCGCTGGTACGGCGGGGCCGCACCATGACGACCTGGGTGCTGCTGCGCGGGCTGACGCGCGAAGCCGGGCATTGGGGCGCGTTTCCGGATCTGCTGCGCGCGCATCTGCAGACCGGCACGCGCATCGTCGCGCTCGACCTGCCGGGCAACGGGGTGCTGAACATGGTGACGAGCCCATTGCACATCGAAACCTTCGCGCAGGAATGCCGTGCGCGGCTGCACGCCATGGACCTTGCGCCGCCCTACCGCGTCGTGGCCATGTCGCTCGGGGCGATGGTGGCGGTCGAGTGGGCGTCGCAACATCCGGTCGAACTCGCCTGCGGCGTACTGATCAACACCAGCCTGCGCCCGTTCAGCCCCTGGTACCAGCGGCTGAGACCCGCCAACTACGGCGCGCTGCTGCGGCTCGCGCTGTCGTCCCAGCCGGCGCGCGCGCAGGAAGCAGCGGTGCTGGCGCTCACCACCCGGCATCCACCGCAGCCGGCCACCGTGCTCGAACGCTGGATGGCGCTGCGCCTGGCACATCCGGTCACGCGCGCCAACGCGCTGCGCCAGCTGGCCGCGGCGGCGCGTTACCGTGCGCCGCGCCGCGCACCGCTGGTGCCGTTGCTGGCCGTGGCGAGCGCGGCCGACGGGCTGGTCGACCCCCGTTGCTCGCATCGGCTCGCACGGCAGTGGCAACTGCCGCTCGCAGAACATCCGACAGCGGGCCATGACCTGCCGCTGGACGACGGGCCCTGGCTTGCCGCGACGGTCGGCCGCTGGGTGGCAAGTCTGGGCACGTGACGCGCGCCGGTCGTCTGGCTTACACCTGCTGCAAGGCGCTCAGGTCGACATCGCCGTTCTGGCTGCTGAACCGGGGCGCGCCACCCGTGCCCTGCGACTGCTGCTGCGATACACCGGAAATGCGGTGCTCGCCGGTGTCGTATTGCGTGACCTTGCCGTCCTGCTCGATGGCCAGCCGCCGCTGCTTCGGGAAGAAGGCGTAGCGCAAGCCGTTCTGCGCCCCGGTGCTGCCGGGCTCGCTGAGACCGGCAGGCCACCAGTCGCTGTCCGGTGGCGACATCGGCGCCATGGGCTGCATTGGCTTCATCGGTTCCAGGGGTTTCATCGGTTCCATGGCGTCTGGCCTCTCGGTGCTGCAAACCGCCAGCCTAGGCGGGGTCCTGCGCTGCGCCGTGTGGGCGGAATTCGCGCACGGCGGTCAGGCAGCGGCGAGGGGCACCTATGATCGCGCAGGAACCAGGGAACGCACGCCGTGTCCCACAGGGAGAAAAAACAAAACCATGGATTTGCGATGCTGACCACCGTCACCGCCGACACGGTCGTGCCCGAAATCGTCGTCGAGCTGCGGCTGCTGCAAAGCTCGCATGGCGGCCGCATGAGCCCGATCCGCCAGGGCGAGTACCGCGCCGTCTTCGGCGTCGAAGCGCAGTATTTTGCGTGCCGGCTCTATGTCCCGATGCCGGACGGCCTGGCGCCCGGCCAGACGGCGTGCTTCGGTGTGCAATTTCTCGTGCCGGAGGTTGCCTTGCCGTTCTTCGCGGCGGGCACGCGCTTCACGCTCTGGGATCACCGCACCATCGGACACGGCGTGGTGCTGGAACTGCCCGGCCGCTAGGAACCTGCAGCCGCCTCGAAGGCCGGGCAGGGCCAGTTCAGCAACTCCGCCAGCCGGCGCACCGTCCAGGTCGCCTCGGCGGGCGACACGCCCGATTCGGCCGTCCCGAGGCCATCGCGGATGCGGTGCAGGATCTCGTCTTCGGAGGGCACCGCCACATGGTGGAGGATCTGCGCCTGTTCGATCAGGTGCGTGGCCAGGTCTTCGCAAAGTTCGTAGCGCGTGCGCACGGTGCCGATCGGCTCGCTCAGGCGCTGGCGTGCGTCGGTGTAGACCGCGAAGAACGACGCCGGTATGTCGATCTGGTAGTCGTCCGACATCAGGCGGCCACAGGGGGCGCCGCGTCGTCGAGGCGGTCGACCGTCACCAGCATCTCGGCCATTTCGAGCGGGCCGTAGTTCGAGACGAACGCCACGTCCGCGGCGTCGCGGCCGTAGGCGATCACGATGCGGCCGCCGCGCGGCTTGTCCTGCGTGGCGTCGAAGGTGTACCAGCGCCCTCCGATGAACGCCTCGAACCAGGCGTGCATGTCCATCGGATCGAGCTGGTAGAGATAGCCCACCACCACCCGCGCCGGAATCTTCAGCGCACGGCACAGCGACACGCCGACATGCGAGAAGTCGCGGCACACGCCGGCACCGTGGCCCAGCGTGTCGAGCGCGTCGGTGGTGGCGTCGCTCACGCCGTAGCGGTATTCCAGCGTCTCGTGGATCCAGCTGCGGATGCGCTCGACCTGCCGGTAGCCGGGCGTGCAGCCCGCGACGATCTCGAGCGCCTGCGCCTCCATCTTGTCCGACGGGCAATAGCGGCTCTGTAGCAGGAACTGCAGCACATCGCCCGGAAGCTCGGCGATCGGCGTGGGAGCGGCATCCGGCGTGACCTGGATCAGCGGCTCGGTTTCCATCTCCATCTCGACCTCGATGCGCATCTGGCCCTGCGGAATGGTGAGCCGCTGGCACAGGTTGCCATAGCTGTCGACGTATTCGGTGGTGCGCACCCAGGGGGTGAGTTCGTAGCGCTCACTCACCATCCATTGCGCATCGCCGCTGCGCGGACGCAGCATGGCGACGACCGGGCAGTCGGTGGCGGTGGTCACGGTCATCGCGCAGCGGGCCTTGAGTCGCATGGGAATCCTTGAAAAACAAAAATGAAGGGGAACCGCTGTAACAGGGAAGCCTTCCGGTCTTATCGCACAAACCTGCGACGCCGGTGTTCAAGCCGCGTACCGGCGTGAACTTTGACACGGACGGCGGCGGCCGCCTCGCATACAAACAGTGCCTCAGGTCCAAGTTTGCATTTTGAAAGAATTCCAGTGAACGCCAATGACATTGCCCTGACCGTGGAGGAACCTGCTCCCGGTCAGTTTTTCTGGGTGCTCGAGAAGCAGCAGCGTGCGCGTGAGGCCGTCGAGCGGGCCGTGCGGCCCATGCCCAGCTACGGGCTGGCCATGATGGCCGGCATCTCTGCGCTGGAGCGGCGCACGGCCGCGGCGAACAGCCTTCGGGCCCGTTGCAGCGCCGATTTCGGCGCGCGTGATTTCGGCGCCACCACCATTGCCGGCACGCTTTGAGCCCGGGTCAGAGTTCGGCGTCGCCGGTGAACACCAGTATCGCCTCCTGGGCCAGCCGGGACGCTTCGCGCGCCCTCGTCGCTGCGTCGCGCCAGGCCGATGCACCCGGATTCTCGGCGGCCGAGCGCGAGGCCACGATGCGCAGCGCCGCATGCAGCGATTCGAAGGCCGACATCAGGCACAGCCGCGCGCCCCAATGGTCGGGCGTGACGTTGTAGCTGGCGATCTCGGCGCGCTCGGCCTGGTCGCGCGCTGCGTCGGGCATTGACCACAGCGCCGACACCGGATACAGCGGCACCACCGTCTCCGCTGCGTTGGCGCGCACGAAGGCGCTGTCCATCGCCTGGATGGCGAGTTCGAGCGCTGCCACGTACTGGTCGAGCTTGCTGCTGCCCATGGATCCCCCTCACAACGGTGCTTTGTTGCGTCGGGGCCGATCTTATGCGCGGCGACAGTCCTGCCGGTACTAGAGAAGTCGCACTTTCACGCTCTTCCCCTTGACCCGTCCCGCCGACAGCTTCTGCAGCGCCTCCTGCGCAATGCGCCGGTCGACCGCCACGTAGGTCGAGAATTCGTTGACGTTGATCTTGCCGACCTGCTCGCGCGTGAAGCCGGCCTCGCCGGTCAGCGCGCCCAGCACGTCGCCGGCGCGGATCTTCTCCTTGCGCCCGCCGACGATCTGCAACGTCGCCATCGGCGGCTGCAGCACGGCGCCGTCCGAAGGCGTGAGGCTCGCCACGTCGTGCCACTCGGACTCACGCCCCTGCAACTGCTCGATCTTGCCGACGAAGCCCATCTCGTCCATGCTGACCAGGTTCAGCGCCAGCCCTTCCGCATCGCCCCGGCCGGTGCGGCCGATGCGATGGATGTGCAGTTCGGGGTCGGGCGTCACGTCGACGTTGATCACGGCCTCGAGTTGCGCGATGTCGAGCCCGCGCGAAGCCACGTCGGTCGCGACCAGCACCGAGCAGCTGCGGTTGGCGAACTGCACCAGCACCTGGTCGCGCTCGCGCTGCTCCAGTTCGCCGAACAGGGCCAGCGCGCTGAAGCCCTGCGCCACCAGCACCTCGACCAGGTCACGGCATTGCTGCTTGGTGTTGCAGAAGGCCAGCGTGCTCTCCGGCCGGAAGTGGTTCAGCAGCAGGCTCACCGCGTGCAGCCGCTCGCCCTCCTTCACCTGGTACCAGCGCTGGCGAATCTTGCCCGCCTCGTGCTGCACCTGCACGGTGACCTGCTGCGGGTTCTTCATGAACTGGCGGCTCAGCTGCGCGATGCCTTCCGGATAGGTGGCCGAGAACAGCAGCGTCTGCCGCTCGGGCGGGCATTGGCGCGCGACCTTGGCGATGTCGTCGAAAAAACCCATGTCGAGCATGCGATCGGCCTCGTC
>SEGN01000593.1 GCA_004211245.1 Variovorax sp. | reverse complement strand
CAGCAGTTCGGCAGCATCGTGATCCAGACCGCGCTGGCGCCGTACATTCACACCAAGCCCGACTTCGACCGCTACTTCCAGCTCATCATCGAGAAGGACGGCGTGAAGGCCTTCCGCATCCTCCCGACCCCGCCATGACCGAGCCACTGCATTCCCTGCGCATTGCCGCAGTGATCCCCTGCTACAACGAGGCGCTGGCCATCGGGCAGGTGATCGCCGCCTTCCGCGCCGCCTTGCCGGAGGCGGCGATCCACGTGTTCGACAACAACTCGAGCGACGACACGGCCGCCGTGTCCGCCGCTGCCGGCGCGCATGTCACGCACGTGGCGCTGCGCGGCAAGGGCAACGTGGCACGCCGCATGTTCGCGGATGTCGAGGCGGACGTGTACGTGATGGTCGACGGCGACGCCACCTATGACCTGGCGGACGTGCGCCGCATGGTCGACACGCTGGTCGCGGGCAACCTGGACATGGTGGTCGGTGCGCGCGTGGCCGACCAGCAGGATGCGCACACCTACCGGCCGGGCCACCGCTTCGGCAACCGGCTGCTCACCGGCACCGTGGCCAGCCTGTTCGGCGGCAGCTTCACCGACATGCTGTCGGGCTACCGCGTGTTCTCGCGCCGCTATGCCAAGTCGTTTCCGGCGCTGGCGCGCGGCTTCGAGATCGAGACCGAGCTCACCGTGCATGCGCTCGAACTGCGCATGCCTTACGCCGAACTGCCGTGCCGCTACCTGTCGCGGCCCGAAGGCTCCGAAAGCAAGCTTTCCACGTACCGCGACGGCTGGCGCATCCTGCGCACCATCAGCCGCCTGTTCATCAGCGAGCGGCCGCTGGCCTTCTTCTCGACCGTCGCCGTCCTGCTCACGCTGGGTGCGCTGGTGATGGTCGAGCCGCTGGTCATGACCTACCTGGAGACCGGCCTGGTGCCGCGCCTGCCGACGGCCGTGCTGGCCACCGGCACCGTGCTGGTGGCGATGCTGTCGCTGGTGTGCGGCATCGTGCTCAACACCGTCACCATGGGTCGGCAGGAGGCCAAGCGACTGCGCTACCTGGGTATTCCAGGCGTGCGCGCCCGCCGCGACCCATGAAGGAGGCGCGCAGCCTCGGCTGGTTCCTGGTCGCGGGGCTGCTCGGGCTGGCGGTCGATGTCGGCGTGCTGTACCTCGCGGCCCCGTGGCTGGGCTGGTACGCGGCACGGGTGCTGTCGTTCCTGGCTGCCGCGACGGTGACCTGGCGGGTGAACCGTCGCCACGCCTTCGCGGATGCCGCGCCGCATGCCTCGCCGTGGCGCGAGTACGTCGCCTACCTGTCGGCCATGCTCGGCGGGGCGGCCGTCAACTACGCGGTCTACGTGCTCGTGCTGCACGCGCTTTCGGGACCGTGGGTCGCGGCCATCGGCGTCGCATGCGGCAGTGCGGCGGGGCTGGTCGTCAACTACCTGTCGGCGCG
>SEGN01000592.1 GCA_004211245.1 Variovorax sp. | reverse complement strand
CTGAGCCGCGCCTTCAGCACGTTGTTGGCCTCGTCCAGCCGTTGCTGGCGTTGCGGCACGTCCTGCACGCGCTTGAGGATCTGCAGCCAGTCGATCACCGCGCTTGTGGGCCACTGGTTCGGCGCAATGGTGATGCTGCCGACCATGGCTCCACGGGCCTTGCCGTAGCGCGACAGCGCTTCGAGCGCGGCGAGCTTGCGCACGTCCAGGTCCTTGCGCGGGCTCCAGAACTCGCGCTGGATGCGCCCTTCGACGAACGCGATCAGACCGCTTTCCATCGGCGCGCGCACGTTGTCTGCCATCGCGAACGCCGGGTCGAGCGCGGCGGCCTCGTGCGTGGCCGCGAGCAGGTACGACGTGAGGATGTCGCTGCCGCGGTTCGCCTCGCCGTCGCGCGGCGGGAAGTAGTTGGCGAGGCCGTCGCTGTCGAGGTAGCTCGGGAGCTGCGCGAGCACGCCCTGCCACATCTTCGCGTCGCGCAGGCCGACCGACTTGCTGGTCTTCTGCTCGAGGCAGGCGAAGGGGTAGTTGGCGAACCAGTCGCGCACGCCGGGCAGGCCTTCGGCCAGCTTCGGTTGCAGGCTCATCTTGAGGCCGCCGCGGCCGGGCAGGGCGTCGGCGGGCGGTGCCACGTCGAGCGTGAACGGCCCGTCGATCTGCACCAGCGTGGCCTGCTGCACCGTGAGCGGAACCGCCGGGATGATGCGCTGGCGCGCCTTCAGGGCATCGCGGGCGCCGCCGAGGGTGTCCTTGGCCTCGATCTCCCACAGGATGGCTTCGGCGCGCGTCCGCCCGAGCTGCGCCGGCGCGGTCACGTTCCACGCGAGCTCGCGCGCCTCGCCGGCCGGGATATCAACTGTCTGCGCTTCCAGCGTGAGCAAGGTGGCGCGCGGCGTGGCCTCGACCTTCATCGCTTTCTGCGTGGTGTTGCGCAGCGTGATCTGGGCGCGGAACTGGTCGTCCTCGCGCACCAGTGGCGGCAGGCCGCTGATGATCTGCAGGTCCTGCGTGGCCTGGATGCTGGTCTGCCCCGTGCCGAACAGGCCCGTGCCGGCATCGGCCACCGCCACGATCCTGAAGGTGGTCAGCGCATCGTTGAGCGGCACGGTCACCACGGCCTGGCCGTTGGCGTCGAGCACGACGGTCGGGTTCCAGAGCAGCAGGGTGTCGAGCAGTTCGCGCGTCTGGCCCTTGCCGCCGCCGCCGCCCGCCGGAACTGCCTTGCGACCGTAGTGGCGCCGGCCGACGATCTCCATCTGCGCGGTCGAGGTGCTCACGCCCCAACTGCGCCGCTGCAGCATGGCTTCGAGCAGGTTCCAGCTGGTGTTGGGCATCAGCTCGAGCAGCGCCTGGTCGACCGCGGCCAGCGCCACCTCGGCACCTGCGGCCGGCTTGCCGTCGGGCAGCTTGCCGGTGATGCTGATCTGCGCCTTGCCGCGCACCGGGTAGCTGGG
>SEGN01000149.1 GCA_004211245.1 Variovorax sp. | reverse complement strand
TCGTAGAAGGTGACCTTGATCTTCTCGGCGCCGGCCACGACGTGCAGGTTGGTGAGGATCACGCCCTTGTCGACGATCACCACGCCGGTGCCCACGCCCCGCTCGACCTCGCCGGGCGGCGGTGCAGCTTCGGGGGATTTGCCCTGGGCGAGATTGCGGCCGCGCTTCTCGGTCTTGGCTTCCGGTGTGGCCTTCTCGGTACCGTACCCCACCACGCGCACCACCGAAGGGCGGATGACCTCCGCCGCCCTGGCCGCCGCGGACGGCAGGGTGTTGGTCTGGAGCGTGCGAAGCACGGCCGCGTCGATGTCCTTCTGGGTCAGTGCAGGTTGCGCATGCCGCTGTCCGTAGAACAGCGTGCCGCCGATCAGCGCCGCACTGACCAGCACGAGCAGGGCGAAGCTGCGGCGGCCGGGCTGCCAGCGTGCGGCAGCCGCGGACGGGACTGCAGCCACCGCAGCGTCCACGGGTGTGTCCGCCGCGGGTGCTTGCGGCGCGCGTGGCGAGCTGCTGTAGAGGGCGGGCCTGCGCATCGGTACACCTCCGGCAAAGATGAAGCGTGGAAGAAGTCACGGTAGCACGCTTTCCCGGCTCGTGCATGGCTTGGGGCATCATCGCGCGATGGTCGCCTACATCGACACCCACTGCCACCTCGACGCGCCGGAATTCGGCGAGGAAATGCCTGCCGTGCGGGCCCGCGCCGCGCGCGAAAACGTGGCGCTGTGCGTGATTCCGGCGGTCGCGGTCTCCAATTTCGCCACCGTGCGCGAACTCGCCCATCGCCAGGGCGATGCGTACGCGCTCGGGATCCACCCGCTTTGCACCGGCGAGGCCAGCGAAGCCGACCTGCAGACGCTCGCTGCGGAACTCGATGCCCGACGCGACGATCCGCGGCTGGTGGCGGTCGGCGAAATCGGACTGGATTTCTTTGTGGAGGGACTCGACGCCGACAGGCAGGCGCACTTTTTCCATGCCCAGTTGCAGCTCGCGCGCATGCACGGCTTGCCGGTGGTGATCCATGTGCGGCGATCGGTCGACCAGGTGCTCAAGCACCTGCGCCAGGTGGGCCGCGGAATGGCCTGGCGCGGCATTGCGCATGCGTTCAACGGCAGTGAGCAGCAGGCCGCCGCCTGCCTGCAACTCGGGCTGAAACTCGGCTTCGGAGGCGCGGTGACGTTCGAACGCGCACTGCAGCTGCGGCGTCTGGCGGCCACCTTGCCTGACGATGCGATCGTTCTCGAAACCGACGCGCCCGACATCCCGCCCCATTGGCTCTACCGCACGCAGGAGCAGCGCGCCGCCGGGCAGCCGCAGGGCCGCAACGAGCCCGGCGAGCTTCCGGGAATCGCCGGAGTCCTGGCGGGTCTGCGCGGTGTCGGCGGGGCGGAAGTGGCCCGCATGACCACGGGCAACGCGCTGGCTGCATTGCCACGGCTCGAAGTCCTCCTGGGGCTGTCGGAAAGCGGCCCGAGTCGTGCGTAGGCGGATGCCGCCAGTTGAGCGGAAGCGGTCGATCGCATTGCGAACGGTGTCATCCTCGGCCTGTGGTGACCCGTTAGTTGTCCAGTGGCAACTCCGTCACTCCAACATTCAAAGGAGCTTCCTATCATGACCACCCGTTTCATTCGTACCGTTCCCGCCGTGCTTGCGCTGGCCCTTGCCTCGATCGGCCTCTCGGCCACGGCACAGACGACCGCCACGCAGCCTGCGACGCAGCCGACCGTCACCGAAAAGGTGACCGACACGACCAAGAATGCGGTGACCGCCACCGAGAATGGCGCCAAGAAGGCTTACAGCGCGACGAAAAAGACGAGCAAGAAGGCCTACAACGCCACCAAGCGCGGCACCAAGAAGGCTGTCGTCGCAACGGAGAACGGCCTGGAGAAGGCCGGCACCGCCACTGCGAACGTCGCGACCAAGGCTGCCGATGGCACCCGCTCCGTCGGCAACAAGATCGGCGAGAAGATCCCGGGCACCGCCCAGAACGAAGCCGCCAAGAAGCCCTGAGTCGCTTCGGCAGCGCGCACCAGAGAACCCGCTTCGGCGGGTTTTTTCATGGCGGTTGCGGGCATGCATACTCGAAAAGGCCAGATGAATCGCGTCGCCATGATTTCCTCCCCCTCCGTTCCTGCAATGCCAGCCGGCTTGCTCATGGGCCTGGCCCCCATCGTTTCGCGCGACTCGGTGGTGCTCGTGCTCGGCAGCTTTCCCGGTGCACGCTCGCTCGCGCAGCAGCAGTACTATGCGCACCCGCAGAACCACTTCTGGAAGATCCTGCAGGCGGTATGGCCGGCCCACCCGCTTCCAGCGGGCGCAGAAAGCTACCGGGAGCGCTGCGAGTGGCTGCTCGACCGCGGTCTCGGCGTGTGGGACGTGTACGCCGCATGCCGGCGTGAAGGCAGCCTCGACACCGCCATCCGCGACGCCGTGGTGAACGACATTGCCGGCCTGGCGCTGCCCAGGCTTGCGGCCATCGCGCACAACGGCGGCGAGAGTTACAGCCACGCGCGGCACACCGGGAAGCTCGGCGTGCCGGTCTACAAACTCCCTTCGACCAGCCCGGCCAACGCGAGCTGGTCTTTCGAGCGCAAGCTTGCAGCCTGGCGCGAAGTCTTCGTGCGTCACGGAATCGCCTGATGGCCCCCAGAACCCAGAACCTGCCCGAAGTCAATTTTTCCGATTGGGGCGACATCCGCTACCTGCACCTGGGAACCGAGTGGGTGCAAGGTTCGATGAAGCTCGACGCGCCCTTCGAGATCGAACTCGAATACGTGCAGCGCATGATGGCCTGGCTGCTGTTCGTCGAGCCGGCCAGCGTCGCCAGCCGCCACGCGATGCAGCTCGGCCTGGGCGCCGCGACGCTCACCAAGTTCAGCCGCAAGACCCTGCGCATGCGCACCACGGCCATCGAGCTCAACCCGCAGGTGGTGGCGGCCTGCCGCGGCTGGTTCAAGCTGCCGGCCGACGACCTCAAGCTCAGCGTGGTGATCGCCGACGCCGGCACCGAAATCCGCAAGCCGCGCTGGCATGGCACGGTCGATGCGCTGCAGGTGGATCTCTACGACCACGAGGCGGCGGCCCCCGTGCTCGACAGCGAAGGTTTCTATGCCGACTGCCGCGCCCTGCTGACCGAGGAAGGCGCCATGACGGTCAACCTGTTCGGCCGTTCGTCCAGTTATGCACGCAGTCTGGAGAAAATCGTGGGCGTGTTCGGCGCCGACGCGGTATGGTCTTTCAAGCCGACCCGCGAGGGCAACACGGTGGTGCTGGCGCTGCGCACGCCGCAACATCCCAAGCGCCCCGTGCTTGCCGAGCGGGCCCAAACCATCCAGACTCGCTGGGGCCTGCCCGCGCCCAAGTGGCTGCGCGTTTTCAAAGCACATACACCATGAGCGCTGTTTCCCCGGTCTCTCCGATCACCCCCGCAAATGCTGCCGCCCGGCAAGAGGGGCCGCTGCAGTTGCGCTCGCTGATCGAATGGCTGGCCAAGGACGGCGTCATTTCGGCGGAAGAGGCCAAGCGCACGGCCGCGCGCTGCAGCCAGGCCGAGAGCAAGCAGGCGCCGATCGTGCGGCTGGCCAACGTCGCGATGACCCGCGAGAAGGACGGCAAGCCGCTCGACCTCGAAATGCTGACCCAGTGGCTCGCCGCGCGTGCCGGGCTGGGCTATTTCCGGATCGATCCGCTGAAGGTCGACGTCGGCAAGGTGGCCGACACCATGAGCGCCGCCTATGCCGAGCGTCACAAGGTTCTGCCCGTGCAGGTGACCGCGACCGAGGTGGTGGTCGCGACGGCCGAGCCCTACATCACCGACTGGATTTCCGAAGTGGAGCGCCAGGCGCGCCGCTCGGTGCGCCGCGTGTTGGCCAGCCCGGTCGATATCCAGCGCTACACGGCCGAGTTCTTCGCGCTCGCCAAGTCCGTGCGGGCGGTTCAGAAGGCCGGCGGCAATGCCGGCGGCGCGAGCTTCGAACAGCTGGTCGAACTCGGCAAGAGCAAGCAGCTCGACGCCAACGACCAGAGTGTGGTGCAGGTGGTCGACTGGCTCTGGCAGTACGCGTTCGACCAGCGTGCCAGCGACATCCACCTGGAGCCGCGCCGCGAGCAGGGCGTGATCCGCTTTCGCATCGACGGCGTGCTGCACCCCGCCTACCAGATGCCGATGGGCGTGATGAACGCCATGGTCGCGCGCATCAAGCTGCTCGGGCGCATGGACGTGGTCGAGAAGCGCCGGCCGCTCGACGGCCGCATCAAGACCCGCAACATGCGTGGCGACGAGGTGGAAATGCGGCTGTCGACCCTGCCGACCGCCTTCGGCGAGAAGATGGTGATGCGGATCTTCGACCCGGACACCGCGGTCAAGGACCTCGACGCGCTCGGTTTCGCGCAGCACGACGCGAAGCGCTGGGAGTCGCTGGTCACGCGGCCGCACGGCATCATCCTGGTGACCGGCCCGACCGGTTCCGGCAAGACCACCACGCTCTATTCGACGCTCAAGCGCGTGGCGACGGAGGAGGTCAACGTCAGCACCATCGAGGATCCGATCGAGATGATCGAGCCCTCGTTCAACCAGACCCAGGTGCAGCCGCAGCTCGACTTCAACTTCACCGAAGGACTGCGCGCCCTGATGCGGCAGGATCCTGACATCATCATGGTCGGCGAAATCCGCGACCTGCCGACCGCCGACATGGCGGTGCAGGCGGCACTCACGGGCCACCTCGTTTTCAGCACGCTGCACACCAACGATGCGCCCAGCGCGATCACGCGGCTGATGGAACTCGGCGTTCCCAACTACCTGATCAATGCGGTGATGCTGGGCGTGCTGGCGCAGCGGCTGGTGCGCACGCTCTGCCCGCAGTGCAAGGAGCCCGACGAGTCGATCACGCGCGAGAAGCTGGCCGATTTCGTCAAGCCCTGGCAGATCAGTGGCTCGGTCAAGGCCTACAAGCCGGTGGGGTGCGTCGATTGCCGCATGACGGGGTACCGGGGGCGCATGGGTCTCTACGAACTGCTCACCATCAGCGAGGCCTTCAAGGGCCTCGTCACCAAGGAGCCCAGCCTGAGCGCTCTGCGGCGCCAGGCCGTCGGCGACGGCATGCGCCCGCTGCGGCTGGCCGGGGCACTGCGCGTGGCCGAGGGCGTGACGACCATCGAGGAAGTGCTCAGTGCGACGCCGCCGCTCGAATGAGCAACCGGGGTTAACCCTATTCTTCCGCTAGGTGGAATCCACATCAACCTGACCATCACCTGACTGGACAATCTCGCATCGATTGATTCGAGGAGATTGTTCGTGAAAATCAAAAGTCAGAAGGACTTCTTCGCGGGGGTGATGTTCACCGTCGTCGGGATCGCCTTCGCGTGGGGCTCGACCACCTACAACGTCGGGAACGGCGCCCGCATGGGCCCGGGTTATTTCCCGCTGATGCTGGGCATCGTGCTGGCCGTGCTGGGGCTGATCGTCGTCTTCACGGCGATGACCATCGAGACGGAAGACGGTGAGCCGGTCGGCAAGATCGCATGGCGCCCGCTGGGTTTCATCATCGGTGCCAACCTCATCTTCGGTGTATTGCTCGGAGGCGTCGTGGCCTGGGGCCTGCCGGCCATGGGCCTGATCGCTGCGATCTATGCGCTCGTGCTGATCGCAGGCCTGGCCGGCGAGAAGTACAGCTTCAAGTCCAGCCTGGTGCTGGCGACCATTCTGGCGCTCGGCAGCTACCTCGCTTTCGTGGTGGCGCTCAAGCTTCAATTCCAGGTGTGGCCCACCTTCATTTCGGGCTGAGGACACGCCATGGACCTGATCGACAACCTCACCATCGGCTTCACCGCAGCGTTCACGCTGCAGAACCTGATCTACGCTTTCGTCGGCTGCCTGCTGGGCACGCTGATCGGGGTGCTGCCCGGCATCGGCCCGGTCGCGACCATCGCGATGCT
This sequence comes from Variovorax sp., assembly GCA_004211245.1. Classification (GTDB taxonomy): domain Bacteria; phylum Pseudomonadota; class Gammaproteobacteria; order Burkholderiales; family Burkholderiaceae_C; genus Variovorax. The sequence goes on along the minus strand of SEGN01000149.1, from coordinate 1,026 downwards.
GCTGCCGGCCACCTATGCGCTGCCGCCGGTGGCGGCGCTCATCATGCTGGCGGGCATCTACTACGGCTCGCAGTATGGCGGGTCCACCACGGCCATTCTGGTCAACCTGCCGGGAGAATCGTCCTCGGTCGTGACCGTCATCGACGGGCACCAGATGGCCAAGCAGGGGCGGGCGGGCCCGGCGCTGGCGGCCGCCGGTCTCGGCTCGTTTTTCGCCGGTTGCGTCGGTACGCTGATCCTGGCTGCGTTCGCGCCGCCGCTGACCGAGCTGGCCTTCAAGTTCGGGCCGGCCGAGTATTTCTCGCTGATGATCCTGGGCCTGATCGGCGCCGTCGTGCTGGCGTCGGGCTCGCTGCTCAAGGCCATCGCGATGATCGTGCTCGGGCTGCTGATCGGGCTCGTTGGGACGGACGTGAACTCGGGCGTCGCGCGCTTCAGCTTCGACATCCCGGAACTGACCGACGGCATCGGCTTCATCGTGATCGCGATGGGCGTGTTCGGTTACGGCGAAATCATCTCCAACCTGGCCCGGCCCGAAGAGGATCGTCAGATCTTCACGGCCGAGGTGCACGGGCTCTGGCCCACCAAGGAAGACTTCAAGCGCATGACGCCTGCCGTGCTGCGCGGCACGGCGCTGGGCTCGGCGCTCGGTATCCTGCCAGGCGGCGGGGCGCTGCTGTCGGCCTTTGCGGCCTACACCATCGAAAAGAAGATCAAGCTCAAGCCGGGCGAAATCCCGTTCGGCAAAGGCAACATCCGCGGCGTGGCCGGCCCCGAAGCCGCCAACAACGCCGGTGCCCAGACCTCCTTCATCCCGCTGCTGACCCTCGGCATTCCGCCGAACCCGGTGATGGCGCTGATGGTGGGCGCGATGACCATCCACAACATCCAGCCGGGCCCGCAGGTCATGACCAGCAACCCGGAACTGTTCTGGGGATTGATCGCCTCGATGTGGATCGGCAACCTCATGCTGATCATCCTGAACCTGCCGCTCATCGGCATCTGGATCAAGCTGCTGTCGATTCC
>SEGN01000591.1 GCA_004211245.1 Variovorax sp. | reverse complement strand
AGCTGCGGCGAAGGCCGAAGCGTTATCACCCGCAAGGAGTAAGTCATGGCGAAAAAAATCGTCGGCTTCATCAAGCTGCAAGTGCCAGCTGGTAAGGCCAACCCGTCACCGCCGATCGGTCCCGCACTGGGCCAGCGCGGTTTGAACATCATGGAGTTCTGCAAGGCGTTCAACGCCCAGACCCAGGGCGTCGAGCCCGGTCTGCCGCTGCCGGTGATCATCACCGCGTTTGCGGACAAGAGCTTCACCTTCCTGATCAAGTCGCCGCCCGCCGGCGTGCTGATCAAGAAGGCCATCAAGCTGGACAAGGGCTCGGCCCGTCCGCACACCGACAAGGTCGGCAAGATCACGCGCGCCCAGCTCGAAGAGATCGCCAAGACCAAGATGAAGGATTTGACCGCAGCCGACATGGATGCGGCAGTCCGCACCATTGCCGGTACCGCCCGCTCGATGGGCGTGAACGTGGAGGGCGTGTAAATGTCCAAGCTCACCAAGAAGCAAAAAGCGCTGGCCGGCAAGGTCGACAGCATGAAGCTGTACCCGCTGGCTGATGCCATCGGCCTCGTGAAGGATGCCGCCACCGCCAAGTTCGACGAATCGATCGACGTGGCCGTGCAACTCGGCATCGATGCCAAGAAGTCCGACCAGGTGGTGCGTGGCGCCGTCGTGATGCCCAACGGCACCGGCAAGACCAAGCGCGTGGCCGTGTTCGCCCAGGGCGCCAAGGCCGAAGAAGCCAAGGCTGCCGGCGCCGACATCGTCGGCATGGACGACCTGGCCGCCATGGTGAAGGCCGGTGACATGCCTTTCGACGTGGTGATCGCCGCGCCGGACGCCATGCGCGTGGTCGGTACGCTCGGCCAGATCCTCGGACCGCGCGGCCTGATGCCCAACCCGAAGGTCGGCACCGTGACGCCCGACGTCGCGACCGCCGTCCGCAATGCCAAGGCTGGCCAGGTGCAGTTCCGCGTCGACAAGGCCGGCATCGTGCACGGCACGATCGGCCGTCGCTCGTTCGACACCGACAAGCTGCAAGGCAACCTGGCTGCGCTGATCGAAGCGCTGGTCAAGGCCAAGCCGGCCACGAGCAAGGGTGTCTACCTGCGCAAGGTGGCGGTGTCGTCGACGATGGGTGTGGGCGTCCGTGTGGACACCCAGACCATTTCGGCGAGCTGAAAGAGCAAGTGATTTGCCCTGCCGGCAACGGTGGGGCGATGTGGTGGGTCGCGGCAGCTCCGGTTGCTGCGAGCCATCCAAGACCGCTGGTGTGCAGGTTGCCTGCACTTAATCACCGCACCCCCGTGCGGCAACCAGCGCAGATGGCGATCCCGCTGCAAGGAACCCGTTTCCAAACAGTTGGTCGCTGCATGTAGCGCGATCCGAGGCCCCGGCCGGAGGTCGCATTAAAAGGAGTAGACCTTGAGTCTGAATCGCAGTGAGAAAGAAGCAGTCATCGGTGAC
>SEGN01000590.1 GCA_004211245.1 Variovorax sp. | reverse complement strand
ATCTTCATCATCACCGCGCCGCTGCTCACCAGTTCGATCCGGCTCGACCTGCCGCAGACCGATGCCGGCCAGCCGAACGAGGTGCCGCGCTTCGTGAGCCTGGTGGTGGACGCGAAAGGGATCGTCTACCTGAACGACCAGGCGGTCGACAGCGCGCAACTCGCCGAGCGTCTGAAGCAGGCGGCCACCGACAACCGCGACACCGAAGTGCAGCTGCGCGCCGACCAGACCGTGCCCTACGGCAAGGTCGTGGAACTCATGGGCATCGCCAACAAGGCGGGGCTCAGCCGCATCGGCTTCGTGACCGAGCCACCCCGATAGAGGTTTTTTCGTGACCGGGGGTCAGCCCAGTGTCACGGGTTTGGTGTGCCAGATCTCGTGCGCGTACTCGGCGATGGTGCGGTCTGAGGAGAATGCACCCATGCCTGCCACGTTGAGGATCGCCTTGCGCGTCCAGGCGTCGGCATCACGGTAGAGCGCATCGACCTTTTCCTGCGTCTCGATGTAGCTGGCGTAGTCGGCCAGCAGCAGGTAGTGGTCGCCCCAGTTCACCAGGGTGTCGAAGATCTGCTGGTAGCGCGCGGGCTCGCCGTGCGAGAACGCGCCGTCGCGGATGGCATCGAGCACGCGCTTCAGCTCGAGGTCGTTGTCGTAGTAGTCGCGCGGCTGGTAGCCCTTGGCGCGGATCTCGGCCACCTCGGGCGTGGTGTTGCCGAAGATGAAGATGTTCTCGTCGCCGACGTTGTCCTTCATCTCGACGTTGGCGCCGTCGAGCGTGCCGATGGTCAGCGCGCCGTTGAGCGCGAACTTCATGTTGCCGGTGCCCGAGGCCTCGGTGCCGGCCGTGGAGATCTGCTCGCTCAGGTCGGCTGCCGGCATGATGATCTCGGCCAGGCTCACGCTGTAGTTCGGCAGGAACACCACCTTGAGCAACTTGCCGACGCGCTCGTCGGCGTTGATGACGGCAGCCACGTCATTGATGAGCCGGATCACCAGCTTCGCCATCGCATACGCCGACGCCGCCTTGCCGGCGAACACGACCACGCGCGGCACGTGCGGCGCGTTGGGCTCGTCCAGGATGCGGTGGTAGCGCGTGATCACGTGCAGCACGTTGAGCAACTGGCGCTTGTATTCGTGGATGCGCTTGACCTGCACGTCGAACATCGCGTCGGTGTCGAGCACGATGTTCATGTGCTGCTCGACCCAGTTGGCCAGCCGCAGCTTGTTCTCCCGCTTGGCATGGCGGAAGGCGCGTGCGAACGGTGGCTGTTCGGCCATCGGCTTCAGTGCCTTCAGCTGGTCCAGGTCACGGCGCCAGCCGCGGCCGATGCGTGCGTCGAGCAGGCTGGCCAGCGGCGGGTTGGCCTGCGCCAGCCAGCGGCGCGGCGTGACGCCGTTGGTCTTGTTGTTGAAGCGTTCCGGAAAGATCTTGTTGAAGTCCGCGAAGATCGACTGCTTCAT
>SEGN01000589.1 GCA_004211245.1 Variovorax sp. | reverse complement strand
AGCAGGCCTGCGAGTTGCATCGTGATGGTCGATGCGCCGCGCGTCTTCGTGTTCCAGAGATTGCCCCACGCCGCGGCCGAGACGGCGCGCCAGTCGACGCCGCTGTGTTCGTAGAAGCGCTTGTCCTCGCTCAGCAGCAGGGCCGTGCGCAGTGCCGGCGACACGTCGGACAGCGCGACCCATTGGCCGCGCCGCACGGTGGCGTCGGTGCGCACGCGCTGCAGCAGTACGCCATCGCGGTCGAGCACGCGCGTGTCGGACGGGCGAAACGCGCGCTTCACCTCGTCGAAGCTTGTCGCCGCCGCCGCCGGCCGTGCGCCCGCCGCCACCAGCGCAACAGCCAGGCCGAACAAGGCGCAACAACGGGAGGGACGGATGAACATGGGACAGGGCCTACTCGAGGTCGGGCGCTCGGCCCGTAGCGGCGCCGGTCGCAGGCAGGCATTTTCGGTTTTTATCTGTCGATCGGAGATGCCATGAAAAAAGTTGTTCTCGCCCTCGCCGCTGCTGCCGCCCTCGCGGGTTGCGTGGCCGTTCCCTACGACGCGGGGCGCCCGCCACCGCCGCAACGTGGCATGGGCGACCGTGACCGCGACGGCGTGCCGAACCGTGCCGATCGCGATCGCGATGGGGACGGGGTGCCGAACCGCTACGACCGCGCGCCCAACAACCCGAACCGCTGATCCTCGTTATTTTTTCTGCAGCGCGCGGCGGGGATCGAGGCTGTCCGCGGGCCAGTGCTCACTGGCCTTGTAGTACTCGCTCACGGCGTTCGCGCCTGCCGGCAGGCTGACCCACCGCTGCTTCGACGCCGTGAAGATATGGATGTCGGGCGGCAGCGCGTCCGGGGTGTCCAGCGCGCCCACGCGCACGAAGCGCACGGAATCGCCGGCACCTGCATAGTTGCTCCACAGCGCGATCCGGCATCGCGGACAACGCGCGATCTTCTGCCCGCGGCCGCTGTGCGAGGGGGTGTCCACCACCTCGACCTCTCCCTCCAGCAAACGAACCCGATCGCTTTCGATCATCGCGTTGAGCGCGAAGGCGGCACCCGATTCGCGCTGGCACCACGTGCAATGGCAGCAGTGCACGTACAGCGGGGCGCTCTGCATCTCGAAGCGCACGGCGCGACAGGTGCAGCCGCCGGAAAGGGGATAGCTGGCGGCGGTCATCCGAAACGCGCCGCCGAGCGGGCCTTGGCCTTTTGCGCTTCGGTCTCGCGATCACGCGGTTCGGCCGCCGTGACGAGCGACGCGATCAGCGTGCGCGCGGAAGCGGCGATCTGTTCGACCGCGGTGTCGAAAGCCTGCGCGTTCGCCTTCGACGGCAAACTGAACCCGCTGAGCTTGCGCACGAACTGCAGCGACGCGTCGCGGATCTCCTGCTCGGTGGCGGGCGGCTCGAAGTTGAAGAGGGTGCGGATGTTGCGGCACATGCTGGCTCCTTTCCGACGATGCTGATC
>SEGN01000588.1 GCA_004211245.1 Variovorax sp. | reverse complement strand
ACCTTCGCGCTGGTGCTGGTCATCAAGGACGCGGTGCTGTGGCTGTGGGGCCCGGACGAACTGCTCGGGCCGCGCGCGCCGGGACTGTCGGGTTCGGTCGAGATCCTGGGGCGCCAGTTTCCGAGCTACGACCTGTTCCTGATCGTGGTCGGCCCGGTCGTGCTGGGCCTGCTCTGGCTGCTGCTCACGCGCACGCGCTGGGGCACGCTGGTGCGCGCTGCCACGCAGGACCGCGAGATGGTGAGCGCGCTCGGCGTCAACCAGGCCTGGCTCTTCACGGCCGTGTTCGCGCTCGGCGCGATGCTCGCGGGCCTTGGCGGTGCGCTGCAATTGCCGCGCGAGCCGGCCACGCTGGAGATGGACCTGAACACCATCGGCGCCGCCTTCGTGGTCGTCGTGGTCGGCGGCATGGGCTCGATTCCGGGCGCGTATGTCGCGGCCCTGCTGATCTCCCAGATCAAGGCGGTGTGCATCTGGCTCGGCGTGGTCGACGTGTTCGGCTACAGCGTGTCGTTTTCCAAGCTCACGCTGGTGGTCGAGTTTCTCGTCATGGCGGTGGTGCTGGTGTGGCGGCCATGGGGCCTGTTCGGCAAGCCGCAGGCGCCGAGCCGCTACGTCGGCATGCCCGAGGAACCCCTGCGCCGCGCGAGCAAGGCCTACGTGTGGGCCGTCGCATTGCTCGGCCTCGTGCTCATGGCCATGCCGCTGCTGACCGCCGACTCGCCCTACACCACGGTGCTGCTGATCGACCTGCTGATCGCGGCGCTGTTCGCGGCCAGCCTGCACTTCATCATGGGCCCGGCCGGCATGCACTCGTTCGGGCATGCGGCCTACTTCGGGCTCGGCGCGTACGGCGCCGCCTTGCTCGTGCGTTCCAGCGGCATGCCGATGGAAGCCGCCCTCGTCGTGGCCCCGCTGGTCGCGGCCATCGGCGCCTTCGTCTACGGCTGGTTCGCGGTGCGGCTGTCGGGTGTGTATCTCGCGATGCTCACGCTGGCGTTCGCGCAGATCACCTGGGCCATCACCTACCAGTGGGACTCGTTCACGGGCGGCAGCAACGGCCTCACGGGCGTGTGGCCGTCCGAATGGCTTGCCGACAAGCGAATGTATTACTGGCTCACGCTGGCGCTCGTGGCGGCGGGCATCATGCTGTTGCGCCGCGTGCTGTTCTCGCCGTTCGGCTATGCGCTGCGCGCCGGACGCGATTCGGTCTTGCGTGCCGATGCGATCGGCATCGACGTCAAGCGCATGCAGTGGACGGCTTTCGTCATCGCCGGCGCCGCGGCCGGGCTGGCCGGCGCGCTCTACGCCTTCTCCAAGGGCAGCATCTCGCCGGAAAGCCTGAGCGTCGGCAAGTCGGTCGACGGCCTGGTGATGGTGCTGCTGGGCGGCGTGCAGACGCTCGCCGGCCCGGTGGTCGGTGCCATCACCTTCAGCTGGCTGCACGACACCGTGGCCCGCAA
>SEGN01000587.1 GCA_004211245.1 Variovorax sp. | reverse complement strand
GGATGTGCAGCGTGCCGAACACCAGCGTGAGCCCGGCCGCGACGAGGAACGTCGCCATGGCCCAGGTCAGGCTGTTGACCAGCAGGGTCGCGATGTCGGCAGCTTGCATCGGCGCGCGCTGTCGCTCAGGCGGTGCGAAGCGTGAGCTTCTTGCCGGGGGTCGCCGGGAAGATCACGGTCTTGCCGTCCACCTTGACGTACTGCGTGACCTTGTAGCCCTTGTCGGTGGTGGCCGGCTCGAGGTACACCAGTTCCACGTCCTTGATGGCCTGGTTGTCCTCGGCGCGCATGGTGCGCGGGCCGGTCACGGTGTCCCAGGTCAGGCCCTTGAGGTTGGCGATGACGGCGGCGGTATCGCTCGACTTGCCCTTTTCGATCGACTGCTTCAGCGCATAGATGCTGGCATGCGCCTCGGCGGCCCATCCGAGCGGTTCCGGGTCCTTCGTCTTGGCCAGGTAGTCGGCCACGAAGCGGTCGCTCATCGGGTTGCCCTTGTTGGCCTCGGCGTAGTAGTGCATGCCGGTCCACTGCGGCGGCAGCTGCGCCTTCAGGCCGCGTGCCACCAGGAACTCGTTGGCCGCATCGCAGACCACCTTGTAGCGGTTCATCAGACCGAAGCCGCGCGCCTGCTGGAACATGGTGATGGCGTCGCCGCCATAGGTGCAGTTGAAGACGCCGTCGGCTTGCTGGCGCAGCGCCTGCGTGATCGAGTTGCGGTAGTCCGCCACGCCGTAGGGCATGAGGATCGGTTCGAGGATCTCGGGCTTCTTCTTGGCGATCGACGGGTAGTACTCGAGCAGGCCGTCGACGAAGATGCCCCAGGTGGTGCGGCCGTACTCGTGGTCGGGCACCAGGCCGGTCCACCTGGTGATGTCGGGGTACTTCTGCGCCATCAACCTGGCCTGCGCACGGGTGCGCGCATCGGGCGAGTCGCCGGGGCGGAACAGGTTGGGCGAGTAGTTCTCGTGGTTCATCTTCTCGGTACCGGCGCCGCAGGTGACGAACACCCCGTTCTCCTGTTGCATCACGGGCCCGAGGGCGAGCACCACGGCGCTCGAGATGCCGCCGATGTGCAGGTTGATGCCGGCGCCGAGAAGTTCTCGCGCAGCCGCCAGTGCCGCCGCCGGGTTGGCCTTGTCGTCGCGGATCTCGAGCGCGACCTGGCGCCCCATGATGCCGCCCGCCTTGTTGATCTGGTCGACCGCGATTTCGGCGCCGTTCTTCACGTAGGAGCCGATGAACTCCTGCGGGCCGCTCAGCGGCGTGATCAGGCCGATCCTGAGCGGGCCGCCCTGCGCACGCACCAGGCCCGGCAGGCCGGTGGCGGCTGCAGCGGCCGCCGCGGAGTACTTGAGGATGCTTCTGCGATCGATGCGGTTCATGTCGTCTCCTTGTGAAAATTCAGCGGCCGGTGAAGACCGGCTTGCGGCGCTCGCGGAAGGCCTTGACGGCCTCGGCATGGTC
>SEGN01000586.1 GCA_004211245.1 Variovorax sp. | reverse complement strand
GCTTCGGACTCTTCCTCACCCTTGAAGTGCAGCGGCACCTTCATGGTCATGCGGGTCCTGGCGTCGACGCGCTGGAAGTCGATGTGCTGAACCAGCTGGCGGAACGGGTGGTACTGCACGTCGCGCAGCAAGACCTTGCTGACGGCGCCGCCGAGTTCCATTTCGAGGATGGAGGCGTGGAACGCTTCCTTCTTCAAGGCGTGCCACAGCGCGTTGTGATCGATCTCGATCAGTTGCGGCTGGGTGTCGCCACCGTAGACGATACCGGGCGTTTTGCCCGAGATGCGGAGACGGCGGCTCGCACCCGTACCCTGCTTGGCGCGCTCAAAAGCGACGAATTTCATGACTGACTCCTAGAAGAGTCCACCGCGACCAGTGCGACTCCATTGCAAATGGGCTCACCCGAAGGGAGCCCGCCTTTTGTTCAGAACAGGTTCTCCTGGTCCGAAAACAAACTCATCACCGACTCGCCCTTGGCAATGCGCTGGATCGTCTCGGCGATCAGCGGTGCCACGGAGAGCTGGCGGATCTTTCCGCAGGCAAGTGCCGTATCGGAAAGAGGAATGGTGTTGGTCACGACCACCTCGTCCAGGGCCGTGCCCTGTGCGATGCGTTCGATGGCAGGGCCCGAAAAGATCGGGTGGGTGCAGTACGCGTAGACCTTCTTGGCGCCGCGCTCCTTGAGCACCTCGGCGGCTTTGACCAGCGTGCCGGCCGTATCGATCATGTCGTCCATGATCACGCAGTTGCGCCCGTCGATCTCGCCGATGACGTGCATGACCTCGCTCACGTTGGCGCGCGGACGGCGCTTGTCGATGATCGCCAGATCGCAATTGAGTTGCTTGGCCAGCGCACGGGCGCGCACCACGCCGCCGACGTCGGGCGACACCACGATCAGGTCTTCGTAGTTCTTGGTCCGGAGGTCGCCCAGCAGCACCGGCGATGCATAGATGTTGTCGACCGGAATGTCGAAGAAACCCTGGATCTGGTCGGCGTGCAGGTCCATGGTCAGCACCCGGGCCACGCCCACCGTTTCCAGCAGGTTGGCCACCACCTTGGCCGAGATCGGCACGCGGCTCGAGCGCGGACGGCGGTCCTGGCGCGCATAGCCGTAGTACGGAATCACCGCGCTGATCCGCTCGGCCGAGGCACGTTTGAGTGCGTCGACCATGATCAGCAGTTCCATCAGGTTCTCGTTGGTCGGCGCGCAGGTGGACTGCACCACGAACACATCGCGGGCCCGGACGTTCTGGTTGATCTCGACGGTGACCTCCCCGTCGGAAAACCGACCCACACGGGCCGCACCGAGAGAGGTGCCAAGGTTGTGCGCAATCTCGGCCGCGAGGCCCGGATTGGCGTTGCCGGTGAAAACCATGAAGTCAGGGTGATGAACCTGCATGAGCGCGTTCCGGCAATTCAAAAAAGCCCTCCGAAGAGGGCTGCCAAGGGTCTAGAAATCCCCACA
>SEGN01000585.1 GCA_004211245.1 Variovorax sp. | reverse complement strand
CCGACAGCGATGCCGGGTGCGTTGACGCCGACCGACCAGCTGACCTGGGCGCTGGCGGTACCGGCTGCGAACAGTGCACCCGCGGCGACGGTCGCTGCGGCGGCCCATTTGAAGAAGGTTGAACGTTGGATGCTCATGGTGGGATCTCCAGTTGCTGGCGGACTTTCCGCCGATGTGTGTATTGAACGCGTGAGGTGCAACGCGGGTGCACGCGCTTGTGTGAAGTAAGTTGCCAAAGGTAACCCGCTCAACCCTGCGCCCTAGAATGAACAGATGACTTCTCCCGTTGACAAAGATTCCGCAAAACCCAGCAATTTTCTGCGCCACGTCATCGAAAACGACCTCGAGCAAGGCGCCTATTCGGCGCGCAAATGGGGCGGCAGTCCCGGCGACGCGCAACACCATGCGCAGGGCATGGACGACCCCGCCAAGGTGCGCATGCGCTTTCCGCCCGAACCCAACGGCTACCTGCACATCGGCCATGCCAAGAGCATCTGGCTCAATTTCGAACTGGCGAAGGAATACGGCGGCGTGTGCCACCTGCGGTTCGACGACACCAACCCCGAAAAGGAAGAGCAGGAGTACGTCGACAGCATCCGCGACGCGGTGAAGTGGCTCGGGTATGAAACGCACCTGGCCGATCGCCCGGGCGCGCCGGGCACGCTGCAGCCGCACGAATACTTCGCCAGCGACTACTTCGACTTCATGTACCGCGCGGCCGAGTACCTGATCACGGCCGGCCTGGCCTACGTCGACGAGCAGACGCCCGAAGAGATGCGCGCCACCCGCGGCGACTTCGGCAAGCCCGGCACCGACAGCCCCTTCCGCTCGCGCACCGTCGATGAAAACCTCGCGCGTTTTCGGCAGATGCGAGACGGTGCGCTGGACGACGGCGCCGCCGTGCTGCGCGCGAAGATCGACATGGCGAGCCCCAACATCAACATGCGGGACCCGACGCTCTACCGCATCCGCCGGGCCACGCACCACAACACCGGCGACAAGTGGTGCATCTACCCGATGTACACCTTTGCGCACCCCATCGAAGACGCGCTCGAACAGATCACGCACAGCCTCTGCACGCTGGAGTTCGAAGACCAGCGCCCCTTCTACGACTGGCTGCTCGACCGTCTGGCCGAAGGCGGCCTCATCGCCAGCCCGCACCCGCGGCAGTACGAGTTTGCGCGGCTCAACGTGACCCACGTGCTCACCAGCAAGCGCAAGCTTCGCCAGCTGGTCGAAGAAGGCCACGTCGATGGCTGGGACGACCCGCGCATGCCCACGCTGGCCGGCCTGCGCCGCCGCGGCTACACGCCCGAGGCGCTGCGGCTGTTCTGCGAACGCAGCGGCACCACCAAGTCCGGCGGCGGCTGGACCGAATACGCCAGCCTCGAAGCCGCGCTGCGCGAAACCCTCGACCCGATCGCCCCGCGCGCCATGGCCGTGCTCGACCCGGTCAAGCTCGTCATCACCAACTGGGCCGA
>SEGN01000584.1 GCA_004211245.1 Variovorax sp. | reverse complement strand
TCGGGAACATCCACAGCGGAATCATCGCGGGGAAGTTGAACGGCGTGATGCCGGCGCAGACACCGAGCGGCTGCAGCAGCGTGTAGGTGTCGACACCGTTGGCCACATTGTTGGCCAGCTCGCCGAGTTGCAGGTTGCCGATGGCCGAGGCGTGCTCGACCACCTCGAGGCCGCGGAACACGTCGCCTTCGGCGTCCGGCAGCGTCTTGCCCTGCTCGGCCGTGAGGATGGCGGCCAGCTCGGCCATGTTCTCGCGAATGAGCTGCTGGTACTTGAGGAAGATGCGGGCGCGCGCGCCGATGGGCGTCTTGCGCCAGGTCTTGAAAGCCTCCTTGCCCGAGGCCACGGCGGCATCCACTTCGGCGGCCGTTGCGAACGGCACCCTGGCCAGCACTTCCTGCGTGGCGGGGTTGACGACGTCGCGCCACTCGGTGGTCTTCGACTCGATGAACTTGCCGCCGATCAGCAGCTTGACGGTGGCGACCTGGGTGGTCGGCGTGGTGGTGGCGTCCATGGTGTTGTCTCCTGGGGTGAATGCGATGCGGGCAATGCTAGCTTTGCAGATTTGCATTAGCAATAGACAAATTCGCACCGGTGATCTGCATAATTGCAAACCATGGACTGGGACAACCTGCGCTACTTTCTGGAGCTCTCGCGCTCGGGCACTCTGCAGAGCGCGGCGCGCCGGCTCGAAGTCGACCACACCACGGTGGCGCGCCGGATCCAGGCGCTCGAGAAGCAGATCGGCACGCCCCTCTTCTCACGCGAGGCCGACGGGCATCGGCTCACCGAGGCGGGCCGGCGATTGCAACCGCAGGTGGAAGCGATGGAAGGCGCTTTCCTCGCGGTCGAGAGCACCACGCCCGCGTCGGAGCAGGGTCTGTCGGGCCTGGTGCGCATCGGTGCGACCGAGGGCTTCGGCACCGTCGTGCTGGCGCCGCAACTCGCGCTGTTCGCGGGACAGCATCCCAAGCTCGTGATCGACCTGCTCGCGATGCCGCGCCTGGTGCACCTGTCGCGCCGCGAAGCCGACATCGTGATCTCGCTGGAGCGGCCCGCGCGCGGCCCGGTGGTGGTGACCAAGTTGACCGACTACACGCTGCGCCTCTACGCGTCGAAGAAGTACCTGGCCAAGCACAGCCCGATCAAGGCGCGCGAAAACCTGCGCGGCCACACCTTCATCAGCTACGTGGACGACCTGCTGTTCAGCAAGGAGTTGCAATACCTCGACGAGCTGTACCGGCCCGATGCATTCGCGCTGCGCAGCACCAGCGTGCTCGCGCAGTACCAGGCCACGGCCGCGGGTGCCGGCATCGCGGTGCTGCCGGCCTTCATCGCCGACCGCGACAGGGCGCTGCGGCCGCTGCTGCCGGCGCAGGCGAACTTCACCCGCACCTTCTGGATGTCGATGCCGGCCGAGACCAAGCACCTGGCGCGCATGCGCGCGGTCTGGGAGTTCCTGCGCGAGACCGCGACAGCGCAC
>SEGN01000583.1 GCA_004211245.1 Variovorax sp. | reverse complement strand
CACGCAGCAACGCGCGGCCACCTTGCTGGCCGGCGCCGCAGCGGCGGCCGGCTGGTCCCTGGCGATCCAGGGGTTCGACTCCGACGGCCGGCAGGGCGTGAACCACTGGCGCGTGAAGGACTTCGGCGAGCCCTGGAGCGAGGTCACGGCCGGGCGCCTGGCGGGCCTGCGGAGCGGCCTCTCGACACGCCTCGGCGCTGCGCTGCGGCATGCCACCCGCACGTTGACGGCCCAGCCGGCCACGCAACGCATCGTGCTGGTGATGAGCGACGGCGAGCCGCACGACGTCGACATCCACGATCCGCAATACCTCGTCGAGGATGCGCGGCATGCGGTGCAGACGGCGCGGCTGGTTGGCGTGCGCTGCCTGAGCCTGCTGCTGGACGCGGACGGTGCCGCGGCGAGCCGGCGCATCTTCGGCGCGGGGCAGAGTGCACTGCTGCCCGAGGTGGCGCAGCTGCCCTCCGCACTGGCTCACCTGCTGGGCTGAACGTGCCGCCGCCAGTTCCGCCTCCAGGGCCCTCGCGCGCCGTCAGTCCAGCGGTAGCGCGTAGACCCGCGCGACGATGTCCCTGCCGCCCATGCTGTCGTCCTTGCGCTCGATGAACTGCCAGCCGCGCGACTCGTAGAAGCCGATGGCCGCCAGGTTGCTGTCGAGCACGTACAGGTGCATACGGCGCGCGCCGCGCGCCAGCGCCCATTCGCGCGCGGCCTGCAGCAGCGCGGTGCCCGCGCCCGAGCCCTTGCGGTCGGGCAGTGCATGCAGGTTGTCGACGAACACGCTGTGCTCGGCGTCGGGCTCGCGCAGGCAGACGAAGGCGATCGGCTGTCCCTCGCGCTCGGCGATCAGCACCGCGCCGGCGCCGGCTTCCACCTCGAGCATGCGCGCGGCCCAGAGCGTCCGGCTCTCGATCGGCATTTCGTCGTCGAGGTACGCGTCGGGCAGCGCGCCACGGTAGGTCACGGCACGACTGCGCGTGTGCATGTCGGCGATCAACTCGGCGTCGGCACGGGTGGCGCTGCGGAGCGTCAGCGGCAGCACCGGGGTCGTGCGCACGAACACCAAGTCCCACACGCCGTGCCCCAGCTTCAACCCCCGGTTCTCGAACTTGGTGAGCGGTCGGTAGTCCGGCTTCGGTGCATAGTCCGTCGCGGTGTTGCGCAGCATCGGCTCGGCCGACAAGACCTCCAGCATCTGCTCGGCATACGGCTGCCAGTCGGTCGCGCAGTGCAGGTAGCCGCCCGGCACGAGGCGCTCGGCCAGCTTGCGCACGAAGGGCGACTGGATCAGGCGGCGCTTGTTGTGCCGCTTCTTGTGCCAGGGGTCGGGAAAGAACACGTGCACGCCTGCCAGGGTGTCGGGCTGCAGCATGTGGTCGAGCACGTCGACCGCGTCGTGCGCGACGATGCGGATGTTGGCGATGCCCTGTTCGCCGCAGCGCTTGAGCAGCTTGCCGACGCCGGGCTCGTGCACCTCGCAGCAC
>SEGN01000582.1 GCA_004211245.1 Variovorax sp. | reverse complement strand
GCGACCCACATCGGCCTCTACGCGTTGCTGATCCTGATGCCGCTGACCGGTTTTCTCGCCACCAACGCCTGGGGTTTCCCGTTGTCGCTGTTCGGCGTGCTGCCGATCCCCTCGCCGCTGGGCAAGGACGAGGCGATCGCCAAGGTCCTGTCGCTCCTGCACCTGTGCGGCGCGATCGCCATCGGCCTGCTGATCCTGGGGCATCTGGCGGGCGTGGTACACCACACCTTCATTCGCCGCGACGGGCTGCTGCGCCGCATGCTGTAGGCGGCGACGCATCTCCTTTCCGAAAGATCTCTTGCGACCCGTCCCCGACCCCGCGCCCCAGCCCTTGCCGAACAATCCCGCACTGCATGGGCGCCGCGTCGGCTTCGGCCTCGCCGTGGCGGCCACGGTGCTCGGCCTCCTGTGGCTGATGGCTGCGACGCTGTTCGTCGAAGGCTACGACGCGATCGGCATGGCGATGCTGCTGGCCTTCGCGGTCACGCTGCCCTGGATCGCCGTCGGCTTCTGGAATGGGGCCATCGGCCTGGCGATGATGCTCGCGAGCCGCAACGCCGCCGGCCTGGTCGCGCCGTCCCTGGCCGACTGCGACACGCAGCAGCGCCTCGCGACATCCACGGCGTTGCTCGCCTGCATTCGCAACGAAGACACGGATCGGCTCTCGCACAATCTGGCCTGGATGCTCGAAGGTCTGGTCGACAGCGGCGAAGCCGCGGCCTTTCACCTCTATGTTCTGAGCGACAGCGACGATCCGGGGATCGTGGCCGCCGAGGCCCGCATGGTGGCCGAGCTGCAGGATCGCTTCGGCATGGCCGTTGCGCTGCGCTATCGGCGCCGCGAACAAGGCACCGGCTTCAAGGCCGGGAACATCCGCGACTTCTGCGACCGCTGGGGTGACCGGCACGACCATGCGATCGTGCTGGACGCCGACAGCCTGATGACGGCGCAGGCGATGCTGCGGCTGGTGCGCATCATGCAGGCCCGGCCGACCATCGGCATCCTCCAGACGCTGGTGACCGGATTGCCGAGCGCGAGCGCCTTCACCCGCATCTTCCAGTTCGGCATGCGGCTGGGGATGCGCTCCTACACGCTCGGCGCGGCGAGCTGGCAGGGCGACTGCGGTCCCTACTGGGGCCACAACGCCATCCTGCGGCTCCCCCCCTTCATCGCGCACTGCAAGCTGCCGGATTTGCCCGGGCCGCCGCCGCTGGGCGGCCCGGTGCTGAGCCACGACCAGCTGGAGGCGGTGCTGATGCGGCGCGCCGGCTACGAAGTCCGCGTGCTGCCGGACGAACTGGGCAGTTGGGAAGAAAACCCGCCGAATCTGCTCGAGTTCATCCGCCGCGACCTGCGTTGGTGCCAGGGCAACATGCAGTACCTGCAACTGCTCGGCCTGCCGCAGCTGCGGCCGGTCAGCCGCTGCCAGCTGCTGCTGGCGATTGCGATGTACCTGGGCCCGCCGGCCTGGCTCGCGTTCATGCT
>SEGN01000581.1 GCA_004211245.1 Variovorax sp. | reverse complement strand
GGCCCCGATTCGGGCGGCTCAGGCCGCGATGAACAGCGCCGGGTCCACCATCGCCCGGTTCAGCATCACCGACCAGTGAAGGTGTGGCCCGGTCACGCGTCCGGTGGCGCCGACGGCGCAGAAGCGCTCGCCGGCCTTCAGCAGGTCGCCGACTTTCACGTCGACGCGGCTCAGGTGGCAGTACATGCTGAGCAGGCCGCCGCCGTGGTCGAGCCAGACCGTGCCGCCATTGAAGAAATAGTCGCCGGTGTCGATCACGCGGCCCGGCAGCGGCGCGAGCACCGGCGTGCCGGTGGCTGCCGCGATGTCCATGCCGCTGTGCGGATTGCGCGACTGGCCGTTGAACACGCGCCGCAGCCCGAACGAGCCCGAGCGCCGGCCCGGCACCGGCACACGCATCTGCAGCGCGCCGCGCAGCAGGGCAGCGGGCGGATCGCTCCAGGTCGCCGTCACCACGGCGAGGTGTTCGCGCTCGCGGTTGTAGCGCGCCTCGTCTTCAGCCGAGAGATCGACCTTGCCGGGCGCGACCGTGAGGCGTTGCTCGCGGTACTGCTTGGGCGACACCGTGTAGGGGATCTCGCGGTCCGGCTGGCCCGGCGTTGCGGCCACGCTGATGCGGGCCTCGCCGGGCGCAGCGGCCAGCGGAATGCCGACCAGTGCCGTCCAGTCGATCGCGTCGCCGATCACCAGCAAGGGCACCGTTGCTGCAGTGGCCGAAGGGCGCGTGGCGCCCGGGCCGAGCGACAGCCGCGCCACGCCGCCCGGAACCTGCAATGCATGCGGCCAGACTGCGTCGGCGGCGGGCGTGGGGGTGGTGGCTGCGAGCGCATGCCGAGCGGGGACGGTGCACAAGGCGGCGGCGCCGATCAGGGCCGCGCGGCGATTCAGGTTCGAAGGCGTCAGAGGCATCGCGGAAGTCTAGCGACCGCGCGAGCCTCAGCCGCCCGGCAGCGCCGAGGGCTCGTACTGCGCCGCGAACTCGGCGCTCGGCGGGATCGGCTTGACGATGTCGATCAGCACGCCGTTCGGGTCGGCCGTGATGAAGTGGCGCTGGCCGAAGGCCTCGTCGCGCAACGTCAGCAGCACGGGCAGGCCGGCGGCTTGCACTGCGGCATACACCGCATCCGGATCTTCCACCTCGAAGTTGAGGATCAGTCCGGCAACACGCCCCCGACCCGACAGAGGGATCGTCGCGTGGCTGCTGTCGACCACGGCGAGATTGACCGCCGGATGCGCCGCCGACTGCAGGTGCACATACCAGTCGCAGGTGAACAGCGGCACGAAGCCGAAGTGCGTCCGATAGAAATGGGCCGTGCCGGCCACGTCGGAGGTCATGAGCACGGGGTAGTAACTGGTGATCTTCATGGCTGTGTCCGTCCTTTCAACTAACATGCAGACTGCATGTTTTCGATGATATTAACGTACAGGCTGTATGTATGCAAGAAACCAGAGGTGCGCCCCGTTCCAATCGTGACCGCACGGAGGCCACA
>SEGN01000580.1 GCA_004211245.1 Variovorax sp. | reverse complement strand
ATGCCCGCGCGCATTTCCAGGCGACGCAGCACCCGATCATCGAGGGCTACGACCCGCCGGAAGGATGGGGCTGGTGCTTCGTTGACAAGGTGATGGTCGATTTCGGCGATGACACCACGCCGCAGAACGGGCCGATACCGCGCTACGTCTGAGCGCTACGTCAATCGACGTATTCGCCCGAGGGGACGACCTTCGCAGAATCGAGCCGCCCTCAAGTCCAAGACAAGGTCGGTCATCATGATTCACGGCGATATCTCCAGCAGCAAGGACACCGTCGGTGTCGCGGTCGTCAACTACAAGATGCCGCGACTGCACACCAAAGCCGAGGTGCTCGACAACTGCAGGGCCATCGCGAAGATGGTGGTCGGCATGAAGGCCGGCCTGCCGGGCATGGACCTGGTGATCTTCCCGGAGTACAGCACCCACGGGATCATGTACGACAGCGCCGAGATGTACGAGAACGCGGCTTCGGTGCCAGGCGCCGAGACCGAGATCTTCGCCGAGGCCTGTCGCAAGGCGAAGGTGTGGGGCGTGTTCTCGCTGACCGGCGAGCGCCACGAGGAGCACCCGAACAAGGCACCCTACAACACGCTCATCCTCATGAACGACCAGGGCGAGATCGTCCAGAAGTACCGCAAGATCATGCCGTGGGTGCCCATCGAGGGCTGGTACCCGGGCAACTGCACGTATGTGAGCGATGGCCCCAAGGGCATGAAGATGAGCCTGATCATCTGCGACGACGGAAACTACCCCGAGATCTGGCGCGACTGCGCGATGAAGGGCGCCGAACTCATCATCCGCTGCCAGGGCTACATGTACCCGGCCAAGGAACAGCAGATCCTCATCAGCAAGGCAATGGCGTTCGCCAACAACACCTACGTCGCGGTGGCCAATGCCGCCGGCTTCGACGGTGTGTACTCGTACTTCGGCCATTCGGCGCTGATCGGCTTCGATGGCCGCACGCTCGGTGAATGCGGCGAGGAGGAAATGGGCATCCAGTACGCGGCCCTCAGCAAGTCGCTCATACGGGACTTCCGCAAGCATGGGCAGAGCGAGAACCATCTCTTCAAGCTCGTGCACCGCGGCTACACCGGCATGATCAATTCGCGCGAAGGCGACAAGGGCGTGGCCGACTGCCCCTACGACTTCTATGCGAAGTGGATCGCCGACCCGCAGGGCACGCGGGAGATGGTCGAGTCCTTCACGCGCAGCACGGTCGGCACGGCCGAGGCGCCGATCGAGGGCATCCCGAACGAAGACACCAGCAGCGTGCACCGTTGATGGCGGTCGACTCGCCCGACGCACTCGCGGCCTGGCGCGTCGCAGCCGAGCCGTACTACCGCGCCATCGGCGACGAGTGCGCGATGTTCGAGGCGGCCTATGCCGGGCGGCTGCCGGTGCTGCTGAAGGGTCCGACCGGCTGCGGCAAGACCCGCTTCGTCGAGCACATGGCCTGGAAGCTCGGCCGGCCGCTCGTCACGGTGGCCTGCAACGA
>SEGN01000579.1 GCA_004211245.1 Variovorax sp. | reverse complement strand
CTCGCCTCCATCAGGTGCGCGGCGATCTTCTTGGCCTTGGCCTCGATCTTGTCGAGCGCCTTCATGATCGCAGTGCCGCCGACCGACAGCGAGCGCGAGCCGTAGGTGCCCATGCCGAAGGGGACGCGCCCGGTGTCGCCGTGCACGATGTCCACCGCGTCGACCGCGATCCCGAGCCGCGCCGCCACCAGTTGCGCGAAGGTGGTCTCATGTCCCTGGCCGTGGCTGTGCGAGCCGGTGAAGACCGTCACGCTGCCCGTGGGATGCACGCGCACCTCGCCCGCTTCGAACAGGCCCGCGCGCGCACCGAGCGCACCTGCCACGTTCGACGGCGCAAGACCGCAGGCCTCGATGTAGCTGGAGTAGCCGATGCCGCGCAGCTTGCCCTTCTTCTCGCTCTCGGCCTTGCGCGCGGCCAGGCCGGACACTTCGGCCAGTTCGTTGGCGCGGTCGAGCAGGGCCGGGAAGTTGCCCGTGTCGTACTGCAGCGCCACCGGCGTCTGGTACGGGAAGCTGCTGATGAAGTTGCGGCGGCGGATCTCGTCCTGCGGCAGGTTCAGCTCCCACGCACAACGCGACACGAGCCGCTCGAGCAGGTACGTCGCTTCGGGCCGGCCGGCACCGCGGTAGGCATCGACCGGCGCGGTGTTGGTGAACCAGGCATCGACCTCGACATAGATCTGCGGCGTCGCGTACTGGCCCGCCAGCAGCGTCGCGTAGAGGATGGTCGGGATCGCGGTCGAGAAGGTCGACAGGTAGGCGCCGAGGTTGGCGTCGGTGTGCACGCGCAGCGCGAGGAACTTGCCGTTCGCGTCCAGCGCCATCTCGGCGTGGCTCACATGGTCGCGACCGTGCGCGTCCGAGAGGAAGCACTCCGACCGCTCGCCGGTCCACTTGATGCTGCGGTTGAGCTGCTTGGCGGCCCAGGTGAGGCAGACGTCCTCGGCATACAGGTAGATCTTGGAGCCGAAGCCGCCACCCACGTCGGGCGCGATCACGCGCACCTTGTGCTCGGGCAGGCCCAGCACGAACGCCGTCATCAGGAGCCGCTCGACGTGCGGGTTCTGGTTGCTGACGTACAGCACGTACTCTTCGGTCGCACGGCTGTAGTTGCCGATCGCCACGCGCGGCTCGATCGCGTTCGGGATCAGCCGGTTGTTGACGAGGTCGAGCTTCGTCACATGCGCCGCGTTGGTGAAGGCCGCGTCGACCGCGGCCTTGTCGCCAAGCGTCCACTTGTAGCACTGGTTGTCGGGCGCCTCGTCATGGATGGTGATGCCGCTGGCTTTCTTCGCCGCGTCGGCCACGCTCACGAGCGCCGGGTGCACGTCGTAGTCGACCACCACCGCCTCGGCCGCGTTCTTGGCCTGCTCGACCGTCTCGGCCACGACCATCGCGACATGGTCGCCGACGTAGCGCACCTTATTGATCGCGAGGATCGGGTGCATCGGCTCCTTCATCGGCGTGCCGTCGGGGTTGTTGATGAGCCAGCCGCA
>SEGN01000578.1 GCA_004211245.1 Variovorax sp. | reverse complement strand
TCCATGAAGGAGCAGTTGCAGGCCATGGGCCTGGCGATCGACTGGAGCCGCGAGATCGCGACCTGCGACCCGGCCTACTACAAGTGGAACCAGTGGCTGTTCCTGAAGATGCTCGAAAAGGGCATCGCCTACCGCAAGACGCAGGTGGTCAACTGGGACCCGGTCGACCAGACCGTGCTGGCCAACGAGCAGGTGATCGACGGCAAGGGCTGGCGCACCGGCGCCACGGTCGAGCGGCGCGAAATCCCGGGTTACTACCTCAAGATCAGCGACTACGCCGAGGAACTGCTCGAGCACACCCAGCACAGGCTGCCGGGCTGGCCCGAGCGCGTCAAGCTGATGCAGGAGAACTGGATCGGCAAGTCGAGCGGCGTGCGTTTCGCGTTTCCGCACGACATCCGGGACGAGGCCGGCCAGCCGATCCAGGACGGCCGCATGTACGTGTTCACCACGCGTGCCGACACGATCATGGGCGTCACCTTCTGCGCGGTCGCGCCCGAGCATCCGCTTGCGCTGCACGCGGCGAAGACCGACGCGAAGGTCGCCGCCTTCATCGAGGAATGCAAGAGCGGCGGGACCACCGAGGCCGAACTCGCCACGCAGGAGAAGAAGGGCGTGCCCACGGGCCTGTTCGTGCAGCACCCGATCACCGGCGAGCCGATCCCGGTGTGGGTCGGCAACTACGTGCTGATCGGCTACGGCGACGGCGCCGTGATGGGCGTGCCGGCACACGACGAGCGCGACTTCGCCTTTGCCAACAAGTACGGCATCGAGATCATCCAGGTCGTGCTGGTCGACGATGCCCCGCACTTCGACTACCACAAGTGGCAGGACTGGTACGCCGACAAGCAGCGCGGGGTGACCATCAACTCCGACGTGTTCAGCGGCATGAAGTACGAGGAGGCCGTGAACGCGGTGGCCCACGCGCTGCAGCAGAAGGGCCTGGGCGACAAGCAGACCACCTGGCGCCTGCGCGACTGGGGCGTGAGCCGCCAGCGCTATTGGGGCACGCCGATCCCGATCATCCATTGCGACGAACATGGCGCAGTGCCGGTGCCCGAGCGCGACCTGCCGGTCGTGTTGCCGACCGACTGCGTGCCCGACGGCTCCGGCAACCCGCTGAACAAGCACGAGGGGTTCCATGCCGGCGTGGTGTGTCCGGTGTGTGGCAAGCCGGCGCGGCGCGAGACCGACACGATGGACACCTTCGTCGACTCGTCCTGGTACTTCATGCGCTACTGCGATCCGCAGAGCAGCGACGCGATGGTCGATGGCGGCGCGAAGTACTGGATGGCGATGGACCAGTACATCGGCGGCATCGAGCACGCGATCCTGCACCTGCTCTATGCGCGCTTCTGGACCAAGGTGATGCGCGACCTCGGCCTGGTGTCGGTGGACGAGCCCTTCAGCAAGCTGCTCACGCAGGGCATGGTGCTCAACCACATCTACTACCGGCGCGGCGACAAGGGCGGCAAGGACTACTTCCCGCCGGCCGA
>SEGN01000577.1 GCA_004211245.1 Variovorax sp. | reverse complement strand
GCGCGCAGGCCGACGGCGAGGACGCCAGCGCCAACAGCGTGCGCAACCGCCAGGGGGCTCGCATGGCCGGCAGCAACATCACGGTGTCGGGCAACCAGGGCCGCGCGCAGAAGGGCAGCATCAACAGCGTCGACAACCAGGGCGCGCTGGGCGGCAGCAACATCACGATCATCGGGAACCGGGGATCGGTGGAGGGTGGCAGCATCGCCAACAGCGTCATCAACAACGGCAACATCGCCGGCAGCCAGATCCAGATCCTCGGCAACAACGGCACCGTCCAGGGCAACGGCATCGTGAACTCGGTGGCGAACACGGGGCGCATCGGCGGCAGCACCATCGTCATCGCCGGCAACACCGGCTCGGCACGCGGCAGCGGCACGGTCAACAGCGTGAACAACCGCGGCAACATGATCGGCAGCAACATCGCGATCATCGGCAACCGCGGCACGGCGAACAACGGCGGCACGGTCAACAGCGTCGACAACCGCGGCTCGATGACGGGGCGCGTCGCGATCATCGGCAACCAGGGCACGGCGCAGGGTGGCGGCACGGTCAACTCTGTGGTGAACCACGGCGTGCTGGCCGGCAGCGTGGTGATCGCCGGCAACCGCGGCACGGCGATGGCGGGCGGTGTGTCCAACTCGGTCATCAACCGCGGCGCGATCACGGGCAGCGTGACCATCGTCGGCAACCAGTCGACCTCTGGCGTCGGCATGACCACCGGCAGCGTCCGCACCACCGGCGGCGTGCTCGCCGGGGCGGCGGGCGTGGCCGGCAACACGCCGTGGGCGGCTAACCTCGGCGCGACCATCGTCGCGCCGTCGACCGGCGTGGTCAATCGCAGCGTCACCGTGGGCCCGGCCGTGACCGTGCTCAACATGTAAAGGGAACCGCCATGCACATCCGCACTTTCATCGCTTCGTTCCTTGCCCCCCCCCTGGTGTTGCTGGCCAGTTCCGCCTCGGCGCAGCTGGTCAACTACACCGAGGCGCTGGGCGCCTACAAGGACTCGAAGGAGGCCGGGGTCAAGCTGATCGACGGCGTGACCCCGGGCGTCACCGCCAAGGCCCGCGTGGCGCGGGCGCTGGAGGAAAACAAGGTGGTCGACCAGCAGGCGCTGGTGCAGCCCGACGGCACGCTCAAGCTGCCGGCCAACCAGACCAACCTGGTGATCCGCACCAACTACAACAACGTGCAGCAAGGCGCCGATGGCCAGCTGCGCATCGCGAGCCCGACCATTCAGGGCAATGTGAGCGGCAACGTGACGCTGTTCGTCGATGGCAAGGGGGTGGAGAACATCACGGTTCTGAACAACGGCCGTTGAGATGCGCTGCGCGAAAGCGTCCGGCGAACGAGCACTGAGCATGAACAAGAACAACTTTTTCCGTCCAACGCATGACCTCGCAAAACACTGCGCGCTTCCGGCGCGGCATTCTGGCGCTCGCCACCACCGCCCTGCTGGCGGGCTGCGCCACCACTGAGAACGCACTCGGCGACGCCGAC
>SEGN01000576.1 GCA_004211245.1 Variovorax sp. | reverse complement strand
TTTTTCCGCAGACAGGACATGGCCCGCGGGCACGATCAATGCCAGCCGGTCGCGGCGGTAGGGGAGGCTCTGCAGATCGCTGGCGCCGTCTGCCACGTGGCAGATGCCCAGGTCGGCCGCGCCTTCCTGCACGGCACGCAGCACCTCGCTCGACAGGTGCTCTTCGAGGTCGATCTTGATCGCCTCGTGCGCCCGCGTGAACACGCCCAAGTCTTCCGGCAGGAATTGCACGATCGCCGAAATGTTGGCGTGCACTCGCACATGCCCGCGCACGCCATCGGCGTACTCGCTGAGTTCGCCCTGCATCTTCTCCAGGCTGTAGAGCACCGAGCGGGCGTGGTGCAGCAGGCTTTCGCCGGCCGGCGTGAGGTCGACGCCGCGTGCGTGGCGGTAGAGCAGGGGAGTGCTGAGCGTGGCCTCCAGATCCGAGAGGCGCTTGCTGATGGCGGACGCCGCGATGAATTCGCGCTCTGCTGCACGTCCGATGCTGCCCAGCTCGCAAACGGCCACGAACAACTGCAGCGACGTGAGGTCGATGCGGCGGGCGAAGTTGCGTTCGGACTGGGTCATGGGGCTTGCCATCGTGATCCAAGATGGCAAGGCGCAATTTTCCTACTCTTTCCGAAACCGGGCCATCGCAATGCGCGATGTCCGCGTTGCCCGCCCAAGATGAAAAAAGCGGGCCGCAGCCCGCTTTCCACTTGGACTTGCGCCCGCTTTGTTACTTGCGCTTGTCTGCAGCGTTTTCCATCTTCTGGCCGGCCTTTTGCACGTCCTGGCCTGCGCCCGACATGGTGTTGCAGCCCGTGAGGGTGAGGCCGAGGGTGAAGGTGACGGCGAGCATGGCAGCGATTTTTTTCATTTCAGGACTCCTTGGAGCAGATGGTGAATGGAACAGGTGTGGAGTTACCCTCCGAGACCTAAATTAACTGCCCGGACTCTCCCGCCGTGTCAGCCAGAACGCAAAAAAGCTGCCCGAGGGCAGCTTTTTCGGTGAAGGCGCAGGCAATCAGCGCTTGGCGAGCGGCTGGACGTCCCGCTTGACCGAGCCTTCGAACAGCTGGCGCGGACGGCCGATCTTGTATTCCGGGTCGCCGATCATCTCGTTCAGCTGGGCGATCCAGCCGACCGTGCGGGCCAGTGCGAACACGGCGGTGAACAGCGGCACCGGAATGCCGATGGCGCGCTGCACGATGCCCGAGTAGAAGTCGACGTTCGGGTAGAGCTTGCGCGAGACGAAGTATTCGTCCTCCAGCGCGATCTTTTCCAGCGCCATGGCCAGCTTGAACAGCGGGTCGTTTTCGAGTCCGAGCTCCTGCAGCACTTCCTTGCAGGTTTCCTGCATGAGCTTGGCGCGCGGGTCGTAGTTCTTGTAGACGCGGTGACCGAAGCCCATCAGCTTGACGGTCGAGTTCTTGTCCTTGACCTGCTTGATGAACTCGCCGATCTTCTCGACGCCGCCGGCCTTCTGGATGTCGCCCAGCATGTTGAGCGCCGCTTCGTT
>SEGN01000575.1 GCA_004211245.1 Variovorax sp. | reverse complement strand
GCCAGGCTGAACGGCGCCAGCAGCACCGGCCACAGCATCACGTTGGGCAGGCTCGCATGATGCTGCTGCACGTCGATGATCTGCTGCGCATAGTCCGCGGCGTTCCAGTTGGTGAAGCCGAACAGGCGCGCGCCGATCGGATTGAACGGGTCCCCGGTCATCACCGCGTTGCGCGCGTACCAGTAGACGCACGGCAGCAGGAAGCACAGCAGCGCGAGCCCCCAGACCTGCGGCCGGCGCTCGCGCCAACCCACGAACACGGCCACCAGCGGCAGGAAGATCAACGCCTGGTACTTGGCGCCGGCCGCCACGCCGAGGAAGAACGCTGCCAGCGCGAGCCAGCGCACGCCGCGATCCGGGGCTGTCGATTCGCGCCACCACCAGAGCGCGGCGAAACCCGAAAGCACCAGCAGCGCCACGCCCATGTCGATGTACGAATTGGGGTAGTCGCCCAGTGCGAGCCAGATGATGGCGCCCATGCAGGCCACGAGCCGATTGACGTGGCGCAGGCCGAGCCGGTAAACCATGATCGCCGCGAGCCAGCCCGCGAGCGCATGCAGCAGGTGCGTGAACACGTCGTCGTACACCTGCAGCGCGGCCGCGTAGAGCAGGTCGTAGTTGTACGGAAACCAAGGGTAGCGCAGCCACTCGTACACGCCGAGGCGTCCGCTCTCGGCCACCTGACGCGACCATGGCAGGTGGTACATGATCTCGTCGAAGGCGACCGGCGGCGCGAGCGGCGCGGTCAACGTCGGCAGCGCGACGCAGGCCAGCGCGGCCAGCGCGAAGCGGTCCACGCCCGTGAGCGGCGGCGAGGCCTCATGCGGCTGCGCGCGCCACGCCCGCCATTGGAGCGCACCGGCCAGCACGCCGGCCCCCACCAGCACGAGCACCGCGCCCCGGCTCAGCACGCCCGCGACCGCGAGCGCCTGCAGCACCACGATGAAAAGCGCCACGCCGAGCGCCGTGGCCATCGCGCCTTCGAGCCAGCGGTCGCGCCACATGGGCGGGGCCAGGCGAGCGAGCAGCAGCCGCCCGAAGCCCCAGCAGGCCGCCACGAACAGCGCGAAGGCCGCGTAGTGCGCGACCGAGAACACCAGCTTCTGGAACAGCAAGGTCCCGCCGCGTCGTCAGAGGTTGGGCGCCAGCAGGCGCTCGAGGTCGGCCTCGCTCGCGTGGCGGCGCTGCGCCTGGTCGACCAGCTGGTCGTGACCGATCTTGCCGACGTTGAAGTAGGCGGCCTCGGGATGCGCGAGGTAGAAGCCGCTCACGCTTGCGGCCGGCATCATGGCGAGCGATTCGGTCACGCTCATGCCGATGTCGGCGCACTGCAGCAGGTCGAACATCGGGCCCTTGACGCTGTGATCCGGGCAGGCCGGGTAGCCTGGCGCGGGCCGGATGCCGCGGTACTTCTCGGCGATCATGTCCTCGTTGCTCAGGCCCTCGTTCGTCGCATAGCCCCAGAGGTCGGTGCGCGCGCGGTGGTGCATGGCCTCGGCGAAGGC
>SEGN01000148.1 GCA_004211245.1 Variovorax sp. | reverse complement strand
ATCAGCCGCTGGCAGCGCGACCTGACCGACAGCACGGTGCTGCGCAACATCGGTGTGGCCTTCGGCTACACCGCGCTGGCCTATGCGAGCCTGGCGACGGGCCTCGGCAAGCTCGAACTCAACGAGCAGGCGCTTGCCGAAGACCTGGACGCGTCCTGGGAAGTGCTGGCCGAGCCCATCCAGACCGTGATGCGCCGCTTCGGCGTGCAGGGCGCGTACGAGCAGTTGAAGGAAGTGACGCGGGGCAAGACGGTCACCGCCGAAGCGCTGCACGGCCTGATACGTTCGCTCGAGATTCCCGAGGCGGAGAAGGAACGACTCCTCGCGATGACGCCTGGTTCGTACACCGGCAAGGCAGCCGAGCTGGCCCGGCGCGCCTGATGGCCCTCAAGTCCACCATCTTCAAGGCCAACGTCGCGGTCGCCGACATCGACCACAACTACTATGCCGACCACGCGCTGACGCTGGCGCGCCATCCGAGCGAGAACGACGAGCGGATGATGATCCGGCTGGTCGCGCTCGCGCTCAACGCGCACAAGCTGCAGGACGTGGTGCAGGGAGACGGCGTGCTGGCCTTCGGCGCGGGCCTGTCGAACCCGGACGATCCGGATGTGTCGCTGCGCGATTTCACCGGCCGCACGCGCGTGTGGATCGAGGTCGGCCAGCCGGAAGAAAAGCCGCTCATCAAGGCCTGCGGCAAGGCCGACGAGGTGCTGCTCTACTGCTTCAGCCACGCCGCCGGCATCTGGTGGAAGGGCATCGAAAACAAGCTGACCCGGCCGCAGAACCTGCAGGTCTGGCGCGTGCCGAGTGAAACCTCTCAGGCCGTGGCGCGGCTGGCGGAACGCAGCATGCAACTTCAGGCGACGGTGCAGGAAAGCACGCTGACGCTCGGCAACGGCACCGAGAGCATCGACATCGAACTGACCCGCCTCAAGTAGGTGCGGACGGCTCGGGCGCTGGCATCTCGTCGCCCGGCCAGACCTGCTCCGCTTCGCGCGCGCGCTCCGCGTATTTGTTGAAGCGCCAGGCCGTGTCCTGCATGGTGATGCGGCGCCACGTCGCGCGCTTTTCGACCGGCGACATCGCAGGCCAGTGCTGCACCTCGTCGAAGCTCCGCCCGCAGCCCTTGCATTCCTCGTCGCCCTGGCTGGTCGAACAAATGGCGATGCAGGGCGTGTCGGGCGTGGTCTGGTACCAGGCGAGCCAGGCGGCCCAGGCTTCGGCAGGAAAACCGACTTCGTCGACCTCGTCCTCGCGGTGGTAGACCATCAGCGCATAGACCTCGGCGAGCGCGCGGATTTCAGGCGCGAGCGTGATCCCGTCGGGCGAGGGTTTGCGCTCCCGCCAGAAGTTGATGGCGGCCTCGATGTCGGTGATGTGGATGGCGGCCATGGACGGGTTGCTGCAGCGGACGGGCATCATAGTCCGCACAAGTCCCGACGAGTTGAAAGGTCATGCACGCTATGGAAAACATAGCGTCACAGCCTGTAACGGAGCGCCCTGCGGACGTTTTTTCCTTATGAAACGGAAAAACCCGCGGTTGCCACGCAGCAGGTGCCGATGCTTTAATGCGCCCCACGAAGGGGAGTAGCTCCCGCCCGTTGCCACTGGCAGCAGGTATCGCCAGGTCGTCAATACGAAGCAATAACACTTCCGGCCTGTCGGGCAACGCACGGTTCGCGCGTTGTCGAGCAAGACCTTCGATTTGAACCTGTGCAGGTTGGATCGAAGCGCTTTGCAAGTCTCCCGGAACTGTCCGGTTTTCTCTCAGCCGCCTTGTCCGCCACGTGCCGGATGAATCGAAACGAACAGAGGAACATATGGAACAGTTCATGACCCCCGAATTCTGGGTCGCGGTCGGTCAGATCATCATGATCGACATCCTGCTCGGTGGCGACAACGCGGTGGTCATCGCGCTGGCCTGTCGCAAGCTGCCGCCGGCACAACGCACCAAGGGCATTCTGTGGGGTACCGCGGGCGCGATCATCCTGCGCGTCATCCTGATCTTCTTCGCGCTCACGCTGCTGGCCATCCCGTTCCTCAAACTGGTCGGCGCGATCCTGCTGCTGTGGATCGGCGTCAAGCTGCTGGCACCGGAGCACGACGACCCGCACGGCAACATCCAGGGCAGCGACAAGCTCTGGGCCGCAGTGAAGACGGTCATCGTGGCCGACCTGGTGATGAGCGTGGACAACGTGATCGCCATCGCCGGCGCCGCACAAGGTGCGGGCGAAGGCCACCAGATGCCGCTCGTGATCTTCGGCCTGCTGGTGAGCATCCCGATCATCGTGTGGGGCAGCCAGCTGGTCATCAAGCTGATGGACCGGTTCCCGATCATCATCACGGCCGGCGGCATGCTGCTCGGCTGGATTGCAGGCACCATGGCGGTGTCGGATCCGGCGCTGGCAAATCCCACGGCATGGACCTGGGTGCCCAAGGTGCCGCAGAGCGACACCGTGAAGTATGCGGCCGGCATCATCGGCGCCCTGCTGGTGCTGGCCATCGGCAAGTGGGTCGTGGCGCGCCGCGCCAGGGCCGTGCACCCGACCACCACCTGATATCGTCGTCCCGACGCCCGGCCTCAACCCACCACTCCGAAGGAGCGCAACCATGAAGAAGATCATCGTGTACGTTGACGACGCAGCCTACGCGCAGACGCAGATCGCGCAGATGCTGCCGGTCGAGGCTGCGGCCGGCGACGGTGCGCGCCACTGGATCGTGGTGGCCTGCCCGCCGCGCATGACCCAGCGCATCAGCAAGTGGGTGAGCCACAGCGCGCGCGAGAACTGGCGCGGCAAGTGGCTGCACAAGACCATGGGCGAGATCGCACCGGCGCTGCGACGGCCGGGCGACGAGCTCACGCCGATCCTGGCGAAGGGGTCGCTGCTCGACCTGACGCAACAGCTTCGGCTGGAGCACGGAACGGCCCGGGTCATCGACGCCCGGCGTCCGAAGATCGGCGTGGACATGGAGCCGGTGGCGCCCGATGTCAAGCCGGCCAGCCAGTCGGGCTGGGCGCTGCCCGGCGCGGTCCTCAGCATGGGCGCCCTGCTCGTGCTGGCGAACGAGCTCTCGGAATAAAAGCAAGCGCGCGGCGCGCGCTTTGCTATCCTGCACGCCATGCGATTGATCCTCAAATGGCTGCTGAGCGCGCTGGCGCTGCTGGCCGTCACCTACCTCTACAACGGCGTGCTGGTGAGCAGCTTCACCTCGGCGCTGATCGCCGCCGCGGTGATCGGGCTGCTCAACATGATCGTGCGACCGGTGCTGGTGGTGCTGACCCTGCCGGTCACCATCGTCACGCTCGGGTTGTTCTTCTTCGTCATCAACGCACTGATGTTCTGGGCCGCCTCCGGCCTGTTGTCGGGGTTCACTGTGACGGGTTTCGGCGCGGCGCTGATCGGCTCGCTCATCTACTCCGCACTCGGCCTCCTGATCGAGGCGGCGCTGGGCGGGCTGTTCAAGCGAAGCTGATCACATCGGCTTCTTGTCTTCGGCGAACTGCTCGCGGGCCAGCCGTTCGACCTCCCGCGCGCGCGTGTCGATGATCGATGCTTCGTAGTGATCCACCGTTGCGGTGCCGGGCTGGCGCATCAGGTCCTGCGCTGCCTTGAAGCGGTCGCGCGCGCCAGCGTAGTCGAGGATCGCGACATTCGCCTCGGCCTCGGCACGGATCGCGCGCAGGGGCTCGTTCTGCGCGTGGTAGATCTGGCCCAGCATGCGCCACGCGCTCGCATCGCGCGGATGGCCCGCCAGCCAGTCGCGCAGCGGCGCCGCCATCGGGGCGGGCGCGCGCAGGCTCACCGCGGTCTGCGCCAACAACATCATTTCCGGCCGGTCCCGGGCCCTGGCATCGAGCACGGCCGCCGCGCGGCCGGGCTGGCCCGCGGCCAGTTCGGTCTCGGCGGCCAGCAGGCGCGCCAGTCGCGCTGCAGCCGCGTCGCCCGCGGTGCGCTCCCGCAGGCGCGCCACCAGCGCACGGGCCGCGGTGACGTCGCGCAGCTCGGTGGCCGCCAGCGCGGCGGCATAGAGCATGCCCGCCTGCTGCGCCGGGCCCGCCTTCGCGAATTCGCCGCTGCCTGCGGCCGTCACCCACAGCCGCAACACGTCGACACCGGGCCGCGACAACACGCGCGCGCGTGCCGAAATCATGGCGTGGTCCATTGCGAGCGGCATGACGGCCTGCACGCCCGGCCGCAGCTGGAAGCGGCCCTGCATGTCGGCGATGCGTTCGCTGTTGAGGGGGTGGCTGCGCAGGTAGGGGTAGGAGCCGTTGTCGTTGAGGCGCGCGGCGTACTGCAGCTTTTCGAACATGGCCGCAGCGCCCGCCGGGGCAAAGCCGGCCTGCGTCATCACGCCGAAGCCGACCCGGTCGGCCTCGCGCTCCATGTCGCGCGAGAAGTTGAGCTGGTTCTGCACCGCCAGGGCATGGCTGCCCATCACCATCGCCTGGCCGACATCGCCGTTCTTGCTCTTGGCGGCTGCCAGCGCACCCAGCACCATGGCCGCGATCATCAGCGGCATGTCGCGCGACTGCTTGCCCAGCATGCGTGCGATGTGACGCTGCGTGACGTGCGACAGCTCGTGGCCCAGCACGGTGGCGAGCTCGTCGCGGCTGCCGATCACGCCGACCAGGCCGAGATTGATGCCGAGGTAGCCGCCGGGCAGCGCGAAGGCATTGATGTTGCGGTCGCGCCCGAGCAGCACCGTCCAGGCAAAGCGCTCGTCCAGTTCGGGCGTCAGATCGCCGCGCACGCGCGCCGCGGCCATCAGCTTCTGCCAGACGTCGTCCACGTACTCGACCAGCACCGGGTCGTCGATGTAGTCGGTGTCGCGGTACAGCTCGCGCGCGATGCGGTCGCCGAGCTGGCGCTCCGCGCTGGCGGTCATTTCGCCGCCATCGCCCATGCCCGGCAACAACTGCGCGCGGGCCGGCACAGGCGACAGGACTTGCAACGCGATCAACACAGTGGCGCAGAGCGTCCGGAGAACAGGCGCAGCGGCGACCGACGACCTTGAATTGGGCATGAGACTCGACATTTTCAGGCTGAAGCTCGGCCCCGTATGATGCGCGAGACCTCCCAACGTTCAAGCATGAGTTCCCTCACCCATTTCGACGGCCAGGGCCAGGCCCACATGGTCGACGTGGCCGGCAAGCCGGCCACCCACCGCGTGGCCATCGCGACCGGCCGCATCGAGATGCTGGCCAGCACGCTGGCATTGATC
Source organism: Variovorax sp. (assembly GCA_004211245.1). GTDB lineage: Bacteria > Pseudomonadota > Gammaproteobacteria > Burkholderiales > Burkholderiaceae_C > Variovorax. Next base: position 1,945 of record SEGN01000148.1, on the reverse strand, counting down.
GAAGCCGGCACCGCGAAGAAAGGCGACGTGCTCGGCATCGCCCGCATCGCCGGCATCCAGGCCGCCAAGAAGACCAGCGACCTGATTCCGCTGTGCCATCCGCTGGCGCTGACCCGCGTCGCGGTGGCCTTCGTGCTTGCCACCGGCGGCGCACCCTACGTCGCGTGCACCGCGACGGTCGAGACCGTCGGCCCGACCGGCGTGGAAATGGAAGCGCTGACCGCGGTGCAGGTGGCGCTGCTCACCATCTACGACATGTGCAAGGCGGTCGACCGCGGCATGACCATCACCGGCGTGCACGTGCTCGAGAAGCACGGCGGGAAGTCGGGCAGCTTCACGGCGCCGGAGGCGCTTGCGCCGACGGGCCTTTGAGCCAGCGCGCGTAGTCCGCCGGGAACGCGCGCCTGAAGCGCTCGGCCTGCGCGAGCGCTTCGCCGTCCCGCCCCAGCAGCACGGCGCTGTCGATCAGCTTCACGATGACGCGCGGCTCCGGCGAGAAGTGCAGGGTGCGCTGGGCCATGGCGTACATCTGCGCGGCGTTCGCGCGCGTCACCGGCGTCAGCGCCAGCTCGGCAAAGCGCACCTCATCGGCGAACAGCCAGGACCGCCTTGCCTTGGCCAGGGTGTCGTCGCGCCAGACCGCCAGCCGCTCCTCGCGCGGCAGGTAGAGCTGGCTGATGCGGGTGTAGTCCCAGGCGGCGTACCCGCAGGCTGCGATCAGCAAGGTGGCCGACACCGCCCTCGCCGGGACCGGAACCGCGGGCACGCGCACCGGCCACAGCCGGACGAGACAAAGACCGAACACCAGCTGGAACGGCCCGTACCAGAGCGGGTACTCGAGCAGGCTGTGCAGCACGATCACCGCCAGCAAGCCCCAGGCCATGAGCCGGGCCGGATCGCGCTCGCGCCACGGCTGCGCCGACAGGACCCGCCAGAGGAATCCGCCGCAGATCAGAACCGCGGCCGGAATGCCCAGTTCCACCGCCAGGTGCAGCGGCAGGTTGTGCGCGTTGTCCAGGATCTCCACGAAGCGCGGGCCCGGATAAAGCATGCTGTAGTGGGCATAGCTCAGCTCGCCCCAGCCCCAGCCGGCCCACGGATGCACCGCGATCAGTTCGAGCACGTTGCGCCAGAGCACGAGGCGGCTGTGGTCGTCGGGCGCGCCGTGCCGCAGGCGATGGATCATGTCCTCGACGCCGGAACTGGCCAGCCAGGGCAGAAACCACGCGGCGGCGAAATAGGCCGGGAGCAGCGCGAGTAGCCAAAGCGGATGAGGCAGACGATGACGCGCCGGGACGTCACCGCTCCGGTCCCGCCGCTCGCGCCACGCGATGAACGCGGACATCCCGCAGATGCCGATCAACTGAAGCAGGCCGGTGCGCGACGTCGAGGCGGCAGCGCCCAGCAGCAACAGCCCGACCGACGGGGCGAGAAGCCTCGCACGAAGCCGCGCGCCATCGGCTGCGTGCAGCCAGAGCGCTGAAATCAGCGCCATGCTGATCAACGACGCGAACTGGTTGCGCTGGCGCAGGTTGCCGTAGGCCTGGCCGAGTTCGGGCTGGGTGGTCCAGGGGGCGAGCGCGTCGGCCAGGCCGTAGTACTGGAGCAGGCCGAGCGCTGCGCTACCGAGGCCGGCGCAGAAAAGCCCCCACGCGAGGCCGGCATGACCCCGGAAGCCGGCGAATGCAATGAGCAGTGCCGCACAGGCCCCGCTTGCCAGCCACTGCGGCACATTGGCGGAGGGTCCTGCCACCCATGGGAAGAGGAACGGCACGGCGACCAGGACCGCCGTGCCCGCCACCGCCATACGCTCAAGCGCAACTTCACCACAATCCCGAATCCGATTCAAACTGCTGGCCCTTCTTCATTCGTATGATGCCTGCAGGCCCCCATCGCCGCGCATTCAACGGAGTTGCACTTGAACAAACAGATCGTCTTCGGCATC
>SEGN01000574.1 GCA_004211245.1 Variovorax sp. | reverse complement strand
GGCCATCGTCGACGAGACCGGCAACGACGTGCCGAACGGCGAGAGCGGCCTGCTGTTCATCAAGAAGCCGTGGCCGAGCATGATCCGCGCGGTCTGGGGCGACGACGCGCGCTACCGTTCGAGCTACTACCCGTCGGAGCTGCGCGGGTACTACCTTGCGGGCGACGGCGCGGCGCGCGATGCGGTCACGGGCTACTTCACCATCGGCGGGCGCATCGACGACGTGCTGAACGTGAGCGGCCACCGCATGGGCACGATGGAAATCGAATCGGCGCTCGTGGCCTGCACCGCGCTGGTGGCCGAGGCGGCGGTGGTCGGCCGGCCCGACGAGACCACCGGCGAGGCGATCTGCGCGTTCGTGGTGCTCAAGCAGCCGCGCCCCAAGGGCGCCGAAGCCGACCGCCTGGCGGCCGAGCTGCGCGCCTGGATCGGCAAGGAGATCGGCCCCATCGCCAAGCCGAAGGAGATCCGCTTCGCGGACAACCTGCCCAAGACGCGCAGTGGAAAGATCATGCGCCGCCTGCTGCGCTCGGTGGCCAAGGACGAAGCGATCACGCAGGACGTCTCGACGCTGGAGAATCCGGCGATTCTCGACCAGCTGACCGAAGCGCACTGAGCCCCGCCGGGCCGGCGGTGCCGGCTCAGGGCAGCGCGTTCAGCGGAATCCGCAGGTACGAGACACCGTTGCCGTCGGCCGGCGGAAAGCGCCCGCCGCGCACGTTGACCTGGATCGACGGAAGGATCAGCGTCGGCACCTCCAGGGTCGCGTCGCGCGCCGTGCGCATCGCCACGAATTCGTCGACGCCGATGCCATCGTGCACATGGATGTTGTGCGCGCGCTGGTCGGCGACCGTGGTCTGCCAGCGCGGCGGCCGCGACGCCGGCGGGTAGTCGTGGCAGACGTACATGGCGGTGTCGGACGGCAACGCGAGCAATCTGCGCACCGAGTTGTAGAGCTGCCGTGCATCGCCCCCGGGGAAATCGGCCCGAGCGGTGCCGACGTCCGGCATGAAGAGCGTGTCGCCGACGAACACCGCGCCGTCCACGAGATACGCCATGTCCGCAGGGGTGTGACCCGGCACCAGCAAGGCGGTGACCTCGACCTCGCCGATCCGGAAGACCTCGCCGTCCCTGAACAGATGGTCGAATTGGCTGCCGTCCGGCAGGAACGTGCGTTCGAAATTGAAGAGCTTGCCGAAGGTCGACTGGACCACGCGGATGTTCTGGCCGATGGCAATCATGCCGCCGGCCTGAGCCTGCACATGGCGCGCACCGGACAGGTGATCGGCGTGCGCATGGGTCTCCAGGATCCAGTCGACCTGCAGGTCCTGCTCCCTCGCGTAGGCGAGCAGCCGGTCGGCCGACGTGGTGTGCGTGCGGCCCGACTTGAAGTCGAAGTCCAGCACCGGGTCGATCACGGCAGCATGCCGCGTCGCGTGCTCCCACACGACATAGGACACGGTCCAGGTCGCGGGGTCGAAGAAGCCTTGGATCGTGGTGCGGGCGG
>SEGN01000573.1 GCA_004211245.1 Variovorax sp. | reverse complement strand
CCCGCCTGGTTGGGCGCATCGAGCGAGAGCAGTTCGCGGCCGGGCTGGACCTCGAGCCCGTTGCGGATGTCCATGGCCGTCACGCGGGCTGCGAACGGCGAATACACGGGCTGCTCCGAACCGGCCTTGAGAACACCCGGTGCCGTGATGCCGGCGCGCCAGGGCACCCAGAGCACCAGCGCGAGGGCGACGAGCGCCAGCAGCCAGGCCATCTTGCGGCGGCGCGGAATCTCGGCCCGGCGCTGCGTCCACACGCGGAATTCCGCGGCGAGCGGACGCCCGATGAAGACGGCGAGCTCGACGAAGAACAGAAGAACGCCCAGCGCCTTGAAGAACGCGTGGTACACGACGACCGCGATGCCGACGAACAGCACCAGCCGGTAGATCCAGGTGGCGAAGGCAAAGGCGATCAGGAAGCGCCGGAAGCCCGGCGAGAACGTCTCCGCGGGCGGCTCGTCGAGTCCGAGCAGCCAGTGACGCAGGAAGCGCTTGGCCTGCAGCCCCGCGCGTTCGTGCAGGCCGGGGAAGTCGAGCGCGTCGGTCAGCATGTAGTAGCCATCGAAGCGCATGAACGGGCTGGCGTTGACCAGCAGCGTCAGCACCCAGGCCGTGGTCGCGAGAAAGAACAGCGCGTTGCGCAGATCGCCGTCGGGCAGAAAGGCCCAGAGCAAGGTCGACCACGCCGCCAGCACCAGCTCGGATGCAATGCCGGCAGAGGCGATGGCAAAACGATGGCGCGAGCGCGCCAGCTTCCAGCTTTCGCCGGTGTCGGTATAGGCCATGGGCCACATCACCAGCAGCGCGATCCCCATGTGGCCGACGCGTACGCCATGCCGGGTCGAAACGAGCGCATGCCCCAGTTCGTGCAGCAGCTTGGACACGACCAGTGCGCCGGCAAAACCCAGCACGCCCTCCCAGCTCAGCGCGCCGCGCAGGTTGGCCTCCACGGTGTCCCATTGCCGCGCCGCGAGCACGATGCCGGCCAACGCGGCGAACGCCGTGAGGCCGACGAACCAGCGTGTGAACAGCCAGCTCACCCAGGGCAGCAGCCGCTCCAGCCAGAGCGCGGGGCGGACCAACGGGATGCGCACGAACAGGTAGTTGTTGAGCAGCCAGCGCCACGCGGGCATCGGTGGTTTTTGCCGCGCCGCACGCAACAGCTGATGCCGCGCGAGAAAGCCCTGGAACTCGGCCACGTCGTCCGGTGCGGGCGCGAGCGTGGTGGCCGCGGCCACCTCGTGCGCAATGCGCTGCGCGTCGGCGAGCCGCCAACGCTGCAGGAATTCGAACTCGAGCCAGCCGATGCGAAAGAACAGGTTGCGCACCGGATCGCAGATGTGCCAGGCGGGCGAGCCGTCGCGGTTCGCGCCCGTCGCGTGGATCTGCAATTCCTCGCGCAGGGCCGGCCACGGCGCCGGGCCCGCGGCGGCCTGGCTCAGCATCCGCACCACTCCCGCAACGCTGCGAAAGGCCGCCGGAACATCAGGTAGCCGAGCACCGTCCAGTCGCCC
>SEGN01000572.1 GCA_004211245.1 Variovorax sp. | reverse complement strand
TCGGCGAACACGGCCAGCATCAGCGACAGGCTGATGCCGATGACGGCCACCAGCACGGAAAAGAACGCGGTGGTCTTGAAGGAGGCGAGATAGCTCGGCTCGTCCAGCAACTGCCTGAAATTGTCCAGGCCGACGAATTCGACCGAGGTGCCGAAAGCATCCTGCTGCTGCAGCGATTGCAGGATGGCCTGCGCGGCCGGCCAGAAGAAAAACACAAGGATCACCGCCATCTGCGGAACGATCAGCAGCCATGGCAGCCAGGCCGACTTGAATACGACGCGTTTTTCCATGAGTCCCCACAAAAAAAGAAAGCCCGCCGGCTTCTGCGTTCGGCGGGCGGGCTGAGTCTAGCGCGGCGGACGTACCGTCCCGCCGCGGTCAGGCAAGGCGTTAACCCTTGTTGGCCTTCTGGAAGCGCTCGAGCTGCTCGTTGCCGCGCTTGACGATCTCGTCCAGCGCTTCCTTGGCGGTCTTCTTGCCGCTCCAGACGCCTTCGAGTTCTTCGTCCTCGATGGCACGCACCTGCACGTAGTTGCCCAGCCGGATGCCGCGGCTCTTGTCGGTCACCTTGCGGATCATCTGCGTCACGGCCACGTCGGTGCCCGGCTTTTCCTTGTAGAAGCCCGATTTCTCGGTCAGCTGGTACGCGGCCGTGGTCACCGGCAGGTAGCCGGTGCGCTTGTGGCTGGCGGACTGCACTTCAGGCGTCGAGATGAAGCTGAAGAACTTGGCCACGCCCTTGTACTCGGGCGCCTTCTTGCCCGCCATCACCCAGAGGCTCGCCCCGCCGATCACGGTGTTCTGCGGCGCGCCGGGCACGTCCTGGTAGTAGGGCAGTGGTGCCAGGCCATAGTCGAACTTGGCATTCTTGGCCACGTTGCCGTAGAAGCCCGACGACGTGTTGATCATGGCGCACTCGCCCGACACGAACGAGGCTTCCGGCACGTTGCCGCGACCCTTGTAGACGAACAGGCCCTGCTTGGCCATGTTGGCCAGGTTCTCGATGTGGCGCACGTGCAGCGGCGAGTTGATCTTCATGCGTGCGTCCAGGCCGGCCAGGCCGTTGCTCTTGGTCGCGAACTCGACGTTGTGCCAGGCCGAGAAGCTCTCGAGCTGGGTCCAGCCTTGCCATGCGGTCGTGAACGGGCACTTGTGGCCGGCAGCCTTGAGCTTGCCGGCAGCGGCGACCACTTCGGGCCAGGTGGTCGGCGCCTTGTCGGTCGGCAGGCCGGCGGCCTTGAACGCGTCCTTGTTCCAATAGAAGATCGTGGTGGAACTGTTGAACGGGAAGCTCAGCATCTGGCCGTTGGGCGCGGTGTAGTAACCGGCGACGGCGGAGATGTAGGCGTTGGGGTCGAACTTCTCGCCGGCATCCTTCATCACCTGGGCCACCGGGATGATGGCGTTCTTGCTCGCCATCATGGTGGCGGTGCCCACTTCGAACACCTGGAGGATGTGCGGTGCGTTGCCGGCACGGAATGCGGCGATCGACGCGGTCATCGACTCGTCATA
>SEGN01000147.1 GCA_004211245.1 Variovorax sp. | reverse complement strand
AGCCAGGCCTTGTCGTCGGCGGTCTTCACGAAGTTGTCGAAGGGCACGATCGCGTCCTCGTCGATCAGCGTGAACATGTCGGTCGACAACAGCACCGACGTGACCGGTGGCGTGCCGGACTTGTGCGCGGTGAGCGCCTTGACGATGGTCTCCTGGTAGGTGCCGGCGTAGATCGGCGTGACCTTGACGCCCGGGTTCTCTTTCATGAAGCCCTCGGCGAAACCGTCGATGGTCTTGGCGATCGGGCCGCCCACGGCCACCGGGTAATAGAACTGCACCTCGACCGGCGCCTGGGCCTGTGCCATGCCGCCGAGCAGCGTGCCGCCGCAGAGAAGGGGGACCGCCAATGCCTTGAGGAAAGTACTGCGTTGCATGTGTGTTGCTCCGTTGAAAAACCCAGAAGAAATCCGCTTCAGCCCAGGCGGCGGCCCTCGCCGTCGAAACCGTGTGCGTCGGCTGCGTTCCAGCGCAGGCCGACCTGCTCGCCGGGCTCGCCCTGGCGCTGGCCGTCGGCGCGCACCAGCAGGCTCTGGCTTCCGACCGCGCACCGCAGCACCAGGTCGGCGCCCAGGTACTCGGCGCTCTGCACCACGGCGGGGATGCCGGTCGCGTCCAGTGCAATGGCCTCCGGCCGCACACCGAGCGTGATGCCGGGCACGCCGGCCGGCACCTCGCTGCCCGAGATGCGGCCGTTGTCGAGCGCAACCAGGTTCATCGGCGGCGTGCCGATGAAGCGGGCGGCAAAGGTGCTCGCAGGCCGGGCGTAGAGTTCGCGCGCCGTGCCGGCCTGTTCGATGCGGCCCTTGTTCAGCAGTACCACCTGGTCGGCCATGCTCATGGCTTCGGTCTGGTCGTGCGTGACGTAGACCACCGTCAGGCCGAGCTGGCGCTGCAGGTCGCGCAGCTCGTGGCGCATCTCCTGGCGCAGTTGGGCGTCGAGGTTGGACAGCGGCTCGTCCATCAGGCAAACCCGCGCCCGCGCCACCAGCGCGCGGCCGAGCGCCACGCGCTGCTGCTGGCCGCCCGACAGTTGCGAGGGCTTGCGCGCGAGCAAGGCGCCGAGCCCGAGCAGGTCGGCGGTTTCGGCCAGCCGCGTCGCCTGCTCCGAAGCGGCCATGCCGCGCACCGAAAGGCCGAAGGTGATGTTGTCGGCCACGCTCAGATGCGGGAAGAGCGCGTAGTTCTGGAACACCATCGCGATGCCGCGCTGCGCTGGCGGCAGGCCGGTGACGTCGCGCCCGTCGATGCGGACCTGCCCGGCGCTGGCTGTCTCGAGGCCCGCGATGATGCGCAACGTGGTCGACTTGCCGCAGCCCGACGGGCCCAGCAGAACGCAAAAGGAAGCGGAGGCAATGTGCAGGCTGACCGCATGCAGCGCCGTGGCATCGCCCCAGGACTTGGCGACACCGGCCAGCTCGATCGAAGACATCGGGGCAGTATAGGAACGGACTGTGACAGGTGGTTGCACCTTCGTGTCGGTGTTTTCCTGAGCCGGCCCGGAGCCATTCTTCGGTAAAGTTCGACAGCCTTCAAAGGCTCTACAACCAAGGAAGATCCATGAGCAAAAAAGTCGCATATGTCACTGGAGGCATGGGTGGCATCGGTACCGCTATCTGCCAGCGGCTCAACAAGGACGGTTTCACGGTGATCGCAGGCTGCGGCCCGACCCGCGACCACGCCAAGTGGCTGGCCGAGCAAAAGGCCGAAGGCTACGAATTCTTCGCCTCGGTCGGCAACGTCGGCGACTGGAACTCCACGGTGGAGGCGTTCAGCAAGGCCAAGGCCGAGCACGGCTCCATCGACGTGCTGGTCAACAACGCGGGCATCACGCGCGACCGCATGTTCATCAAGATGACGCCCGAAGACTGGAGCGCGGTGATCGAGACCAACCTGAACAGCATGTTCAACGTGACCAAGCAGGTGGTCGGCGACATGGTCGAAAAGGGCTGGGGCCGTATCATCAACATCAGCTCGGTGAACGGCGCGAAGGGCCAGGCCGGGCAGACCAACTATTCGGCGGCCAAGGCCGGCATGCACGGCTTCACGATGGCGCTGGCGCAGGAAATGGCCAACAAGGGCGTGACGGTCAACACCGTGAGCCCGGGGTATATCGGCACCGACATGGTCAACGCGATCCGCCAGGAAGTGCTCGACAAGATCATCGCCACCATTCCGGTCAAGCGCTTGGGCAAGCCCAGCGAAATCGCCTCCATCATCTCGTGGCTGGCCACCGACGAAGGCGGGTACTCGACCGGGGCCGACTTTTCGGTCAACGGCGGGCTGCACATGCACTGAGCGGTCAGCCGCCGGTCAGACGAAAAAGCCCGCTTCGGCGGGTTTTTTCATGCCTGCTCGCCTTCGGAGGCGCGCGCTTGTAACTTGTGGATTCCCACATCGAAAAACACCGGCGGCGGGTCTACAGTGTCCGGGTCGCACGCCCCGCCGTCCGGCGGGCGCGACGCCTTCAAGGAGACAAGCGATGTCCGCTACAACAACACCAACATCAGCACCCGCGACACGACAGCCCCTGTACAAGTCGCTGTACCTGCAAGTCATCGTTGCCGTGATCGTGGGCGTCCTGCTGGGCTTTTTCTATCCCTCGGTCGGCGAGTCGATGAAGCCGCTCGGCGACGGCTTCATCAAGCTCATCAAGATGATGATCGCACCGATCATCTTCTGCACGGTGGTGGTGGGCATCGCCGGAATGGAAGACATGAAGAAGGTCGGCAAGACCGGCGGCCTCGCGCTGCTGTACTTCGAAGTCGTGAGCTCGATCGCGCTGATCGTCGGCCTCGTGCTGGTCAACTTGCTGAAGCCCGGCGTGGGCATGAACATCGACGCCGCGACCATCGACACCAAGGCCATCGCGGCATACACCGGCCCGGGCAAGATGGAGGGCACGGTCGATTTCCTGCTGCACGTCATACCGAACACGCTGGTGGACGCCTTTGCCAAGGGCGAGATCCTTCAGGTGCTGCTGATCGCGGTGCTGTTCGGCTTTGCGCTGCACCGTTTCGGCGGTCGCGGCACGCTGATCTTCGACATCATCGAGCGCGGCTCGCACGTGCTCTTCGTGATCGTCAACTACATCATGAAGCTCGCACCGATCGGCGCGTTCGGCGCGATGGCGTTCACCATCGGCAAGTACGGCGTGGGCTCGCTGTTCTCGCTCGGCAAGCTGATGGGCGTGTTCTATCTGACCTGCCTTCTGTTCATCTTCGTGGTGCTCGGCACCATTGCGCGCTTCCATGGGTTCAGCATCTGGAAGTTCATCAAGTACATCAAGGAGGAACTGCTGATCGTGCTGGGCACATCCTCCTCCGAGTCGGTGCTGCCCCGCATGATGGAAAAGATGGAGAACCTCGGCGCCAAGAAGACCTGCGTCGGCCTGGTGATCCCGACCGGCTATTCGTTCAACCTGGACGGCACCTCCATCTACCTGACGATGGCGGCGGTGTTCATTGCCCAGGCCACCAACACGCCGATGACGTTCACCCAGGAACTCACGCTGCTGGCGGTGCTGCTGCTCACGTCCAAGGGTGCGGCCGGTGTCACCGGCAGCGGCTTCATCGTGCTGGCGGCCACGCTGTCGGCGGTGGGGCACGTACCGGTGGCAGGGCTGGCGCTGATCCTCGGCATCGACCGTTTCATGTCGGAGGCGCGCGCGCTCACCAACCTCATCGGCAACGGCGTCGCCACGCTGGTGGTCGCCAAGTGGACGAACGAACTCGACATGGACAGGTTGCAGGCCGGCCTGAACAACGAGTCGTGGGTCGAGGCGCAGGAACCGGAAGAACTCATCAACGCCAAAACCGAGAAGATGGCGACCTGACATCGAGGGTTGGCATCGTTCCTGCAGAATGGGCGCGATGCACCACAGCGTTTCCCTGATCAACACCATCGCGGCCGGCCTCGGGCTGGCGCTGGTGTTCGGGTTCATCGCCGTGCGTGTGCGGTTGCCGGCACTGGTCGGGTATTTGCTGGCCGGCGTGATCATCGGGCCTTTCACGCCCGGCTTCGTGGCCGATGCGGCCATTGCAGCGCAACTCGCCGAAATCGGCGTGATGCTGCTGATGTTCGGTGTCGGCCTTCATTTTTCGCTGGACGACCTGCTGGCGGTGCGCAAGATTGCGCTGCCCGGCGCGCTGGTTCAGATCGCGGTGGCCACGCTTCTGGGCGCTGGCCTCGCGACCTGGTGGGGCTGGTCGATCGGCGGGGCGCTGGTGTTCGGGCTGGCTTTGTCGGTCGCCAGCACGGTGGTCTTGCTGCGCGCCCTCGAGAGCCTGGGCATCCTCGATTCGTACACCGGGCGCATCGCGGTCGGCTGGCTGGTGGTGGAAGACCTCGCCATGGTGCTGGTGCTGGTGCTGTTGCCGCCGCTGGCCGGTGCCATGGGTGGCACGTCCGCTGACGCGAACGGCGATCCGGTGTGGCAGACGCTCGGACTCACGCTGCTGCAGGTCGGCGGCTTCGTTGCGCTGATGCTGGTGGTCGGCCGCCGGTTCTTTCCATGGTTGCTGTGGCAGGTGACGCGGACCGGTTCGCGCGAGTTGTTCACGCTCTGCGTGGTGGCAGCGGCCGTCGGCATCGCCTTCGCTTCGGCTGCCCTTTTCGGAGTGTCTTTCGCGCTGGGCGCCTTCTTTGCGGGCATGGTGATGCGCGAGTCCGAGTTTGCGCACCGCGCGGCACAGGAATCGCTGCCGCTGCGCGATGCATTCGCGGTGCTTTTCTTCGTGTCGGTGGGCATGCTGTTCGATCCGTCCATCCTGTTGCAGCGGCCGCTGCATGTGCTGGCGGTCGTCGGGGTGATCGTGGTCGGCAAGTCGGCGGCTGCCTGCGCGCTGGTGCTGCTGCTGCGCTACCCGCTGCACACGGCGCTGACGGTGAGCGCCAGCCTGGCGCAGATCGGCGAGTTCTCGTTCATCCTGGCCAGCCTGGGGCTGTCGCTTGGCCTCCTGTCGGCCGAGGGGCAAAGCCTGATCCTCGCGGGTGCGCTGATCTCGATTGCCACCAATCCGCTCTGGTTCAGCGCCATCTCGCCCCTGCAGAAATGGCTGCTGGCCCGCTCGGCATTGGCCCGAGGCCTCGAGGCGCGCGGCGACCCGCTGGCCGAACTGCCGATGAGCACCGACGCCCGCTACCTTTCTCGCCAGGTTGTGCTGGTCGGCTACGGCCGTGTCGGGCGGCGGATCGCCGAGGCGCTCACCGAACAGAACATTCCCTTCGTGGTCGCGGAGCAGAACCGCGAACTCGTCGAAAAGCTGCGCACCCGCGGCATGGCCACCGTCTGGGGCGATGCGGTCGACCCTGCGGTACTGATCCAGGCCCACATCGCACGAGCCCGCGTGCTGGTCGTTGCAACGCCCGAAACGCTCCACGTCCGGCAGATGATCGAAGCGGCGCGCACCCTCAATCCGGACATCCAGATCGTCGTTCGAAGCCACAACGAAGAAGAGGCGACATTGCTTTCACGCGAAAACAGCGCCACGGTCTTTCTCGGGGAGTTCGAACTGGCACAGGCCATGACGCGCGAGGTCGTGCGCCGGGCTGTGCCCGCCGCGGCTTGATCAGAGGTCTTCGATCACCAGGGCACGGTAGCGCTGCGCCATCGAATAGGGGACCGTGCGCACCACCGCCATCATCCGTTCCGCCACCTCGGCATCGGGCGTCTTGACCAGCAAGCCGGACTGTCCCTCGCGTGCGAGCTTCGTGTAGGCGCGCACGGTCGCGCCTTCGGTTCCCGCGGAGGGAAGGGGGTCGTCGGCGTCGCTGACCGTCGGCGTGATCTGGGACAGGATGATCTCCGGGGTCAGGAAGTACACCTCGTCGGCGCTGACATCGCTGTCGACCAGCTGCTTGCCCACCTGCTTGGCGTTGTCCGCGTCCGGAAACATCACCATGGAATAGCCAGAGGGATAGAACGCGCCGCCGATCGTCGCAAGCATGTTCGAGTCGAGGGTGAAGGGCTTCATGTGGACGTCTCTTTCTGAGGGGATGACATCACGACCGTAGGTGCAAGTGAGGGCCCGGGCTGTAGGAGAAGCAAGAAAGCTGGCGCCGCCCAACGGCGGGTACCACGCGCCCGTGACGCACTTTTTGGCCGTTTGCTTACTTAATGTCACATTTATGGACAAACGTGACATTGTGGTTAGGTGTTGTGCGGCGCCCTGCCTACGATCGGGCCAACTTCACTGCATCACCCTTAGTTTTGTCCACTTCCATGCCCCATCAGCTGCGAAATATTGCGTTGACCGTGCACGAGCTCGAGGAGGGCGAGTTCTATTGGGTCCTAATGGAAGGCGCCGACGAACGGCCGGGCCTGCCCGAGGAGTCGCTGGCCTACCTACCCCTGGAGGCGGCCGTCGACCCCCACGCGACCTACGCGAACGCCCTCGTGGCAGGCGTGGCCGCCATCCGCCGGATGTTCGGTCAGGAAGGCCCGCGGGGCTGAATCGACCATGTCGCGAAATCCGGAAGCGTCAGGCGTGCCAATGAAAGTCGTCGTGATGCTCGTCGCCACCCTGCTCGGCCTGGCGCTGGTCGGCTGGGTGTTCCGGCCGAAGTCGGCTGGCGAGTGGGCCGCCTGGGTTCAGGTTTTCGGGGTGCTGCTGGCGATCGGCTGGAGCCTGCGCCTGCAGGCGCAGGCTGCCAACGCCGGCCGGCGGCAGGCCTGTCTCGTCGCGGCCACATTCGCGTCGAACATGCACTGGGCTTTCCGCGAACTCAACGACGCCTGCACCAAGCGCAGTTGGGCGGACTACAAAGTCAACCGCCGCGTCCTCGAGGAGATCCTCTCGCAGGGTCGCGAGGTCACGTTGCAACTGCTCGACGGACGCTCGCTGGCCATGGTGACCAGTCTGCGTTCGATCGCGGTCGAAGCGCTGGAGCTCACCGAGCTGCACGGTGCCGACGGCAACTGGCCGCCACTGCAGGTGTATTTCGAAAAGCGCCTGCCCAGCATCGCCGGCTGGCTGTCGGCGACCGGCAATCCGTCCGAAAGCAACGGCCCGACCGACTATGCGGGCCTGCGCACTTCGTTCGGCAACCTGTAGGCGAAAATAGGCGGCTGTGCCCGTCGCCGATGGGTGCGCCGTTCCGCCCCCTTCTTTCTTCCATGTCCGAACTTTCGGCCACACTGGCCGCCGACCGCGTTTCCGTCGCCCCGATGATGGACTGGACCGATCGGCATTGCCGCTACTTCCATCGCCTGCTGACG
>SEGN01000571.1 GCA_004211245.1 Variovorax sp. | reverse complement strand
GTGATGTGCTCGAAGCGCGCCGCGTCGGCGGCGTCGATGAAACGGGTGCGTCCTGCGTACACGTGCCGGTCGCCGCGTGCGGCTTGCTGCGTCACATAGAAGCGCTGCGGCACCACCAGGTGCAGGTGATCGCGGGCGCGGGTCATCGCCACGTAGAGCAGGCGACGTTCTTCCTCCAGTTCGGCCGCGCCCTGCGCCACGTCGGCCGGCAGGCAGCCATCCACCACGTTGAGCACGTGCACGGAGCGCCATTCCTGCCCCTTGGCCGAATGGATGGTCGAAAGGATCAGATAGTCCTCGTCCAGCAGCGGCGGGCCGGCGCGGTCGCTCGTGGCGGACGGCGGGTCGAGCGTGAGTTCGGTCAGAAAGCTTTCGCGCGAGCCGTAGCCCGCGGCCAGCCGGGCGAGCTGCTCCAGATCGCCACGGCGAACGCCCGCATCGTCGTGCAGGCGCTCCAGGTGCGGCAAGTACCAGCGCAATGCCAGTTCCACATCGGCCGGCCAGGTCGAAGCCTGCGCGCGCAGTTCGGCATACACGTCGGCGAAGCGCTGCCACTCTTCGCGCGCCGCGGCCGGCGGCGCGAAGTCGCGCACCACCACGGCCGGGTCGGCGGCCTCGCCCATCGCGTCGAGCAGGCGCGACGAGGTGGCGGGGCCGATTCCGGGAATAAGCTGTGTCACGCGGAAGCCCGCCATGCGTCCGCGCGGGTTCTGCACGAAGCGCAGCACGGCGAGCAGGTCCTTCACATGCGCCGCCTCCAGGAACTTGAGGCCGCCGAACTTGACGAACGGGATGTTGCGCCGCGCCAGTTCCAGCTCGAGCGCCGCGCTGTGGCTCGAGGTGCGAAACAGCACCGCCTGCGACTTGAGCGCCAGCCCGCCCTCGCGGTGCGCAAGGATGCGATCGCACACCCATTGCGCCTGCTGCGCCTCGTCGGGCACCAGCACCAGCTGCGGCCGGCCGGCCGACGGCTTGTCGGTCCAGAGCGTCTTGGCATGGCGTTCGGTGGCATGGGCGATGACCGCATTGGACACGTCGAGGATCGGCTGCGTGGAGCGGTAGTTGCGCTCGAGCGTGACGATGCGCGCTGCCTGCGAGAACTGGGTCGGGAAGTCGAGGATGTTGCGCACCGTGGCGCCTCGAAACGAATAGATCGACTGCGCGTCGTCGCCCACCACCGTGACGCCACGGCCGTCGGGCTTGAGCGCCACGAGGATGGCCGCCTGCAAGCGGTTCGTGTCCTGGTATTCGTCGACCAGCACGTGGTCGAACCGCGCGCCGACCTGCGCGGCCAGCGCAGGCTCGGCCATCATTTCGGCCCAGCACAGCAGCAGGTCGTCGTAGTCGAGCAGGTTCTGTTGCTGCTTGGCCTCGACGTAGCCGCCGAACAGCCGCTTGAGCTGGGCGGCCCATTCGGCGCACCACGGAAAGGTGTGCGCGAGCACTGCCTCGAGCGGCTCGCGCGTGTTGACGCAGCGCGAGTAGATCGCCAGGCAGGTGCCTTTCTGCGGAAAGCGTCGCGTGCT
>SEGN01000570.1 GCA_004211245.1 Variovorax sp. | reverse complement strand
GGCTGGCTGTTCCTCACGGCGTTCAAGACCGAACTGCAGGCGATCCATGTGCCGCCGCTGTTCATCTTCGAGCCGACGATGGAGAACTTCACCGAAGTGCAGCGCCGCAGCGACTACCTTCTGTATGCGCGCAACTCGCTCGTCACCAGCGTCGGCTCGACGCTCATCGGCCTGGCGATCGCATTGCCTGCGGCGTACTCGATGGCGTTCTTCCGCACGAAGCGCACGCGCGACATCCTGATGTGGATGCTCTCCACCAAGATGATGCCGGCGGTCGGCGCACTGGTGCCGATCTACGTGCTCGCGCAGACCGCCGGCATGCTCGATTCGCTGACCGCGCTCACCATCGTCTTCACGCTGTCGAACCTGCCCATCATGGTGTGGATGCTCTACACCAGCCTGAAGGACATTCCGAACGAGATCCTCGAAGCGGCGCGCATGGATGGCGCCAGCCTCTGGACGGAGTTCCGCCACGTGGTGCTGCCGCTCTCGGTCGGCGGCATCGCATCGTGCGGCCTGCTGTGCCTGGTGCTGAGCTGGAACGAGGCGTTCTGGGCGCTCAACCTGGTGTCGGCCAAGGCCGGCACGCTGGCCACGCTGATCTCGCAGTACTCCAGCCCGGAGGGCCTGTTCTGGGCCAAGCTCTCGGCCGCTTCGCTGATGGCCATCGCGCCGATCGTGGTGTTCGGCTGGTTCTCGCAAAAGCAACTCGTCCAGGGCCTGACCTTCGGCGCGGTGAAATGACCAAGGAGACAAGGAACATGGCCTACCTCGAACTCAGGAACATCACGAAGAGCTTCGGTGACGCGCACATCATCAAGGGCGTCGACCTCGAGATCCAGAAGGGTGAGTTCATCGTCTTCGTCGGGCCCTCGGGTTGCGGCAAGTCGACCCTGCTGCGCCTGATCGCCGGGCTGGAGCCCACCACCGGCGGGCAGCTGATGCTCGACGGCCGCGACATCACGAACGTCGCGTCGGGCAAGCGCGACCTGGCGATGGTGTTCCAGAGCTATGCGCTCTATCCGCACATGAGCGTGGCCGACAACATGTCGTTCGCGCTCAAGCTCGCCAGCGTGCCGAAGGACGAGATCCGCAGGAAGGTCGACTACGCGGCGAAGCAGCTCAACCTCACGCAGTACCTGGAGCGCACGCCGAAAGAGCTGTCGGGTGGCCAGCGCCAGCGCGTGGCCATCGGTCGCGCGATCGTGCGCGCGCCCAAGGTGTTCCTGTTCGACGAGCCGCTGTCGAACCTCGACGCGGCACTGCGCGGCAACACGCGGGTCGAGATCCACAAGCTGCACGTCGCGCTCGGCGCCACCAGCATCTACGTGACGCACGATCAGGTCGAGGCCATGACCCTGGCCGACCGCGTCGTGGTGCTGAAGGACGGCCTGATCGAGCAGGTCGGCACGCCCATGGACCTGTACGACCATCCGGTCAACCAGTTCGTTGCGCAGTTCATCGGCATGCCGTCGATGAACATGATTCCTGCAGCGGCCATCCCGAGTTTCTCGGCCCAGACGGGCG
>SEGN01000146.1 GCA_004211245.1 Variovorax sp. | reverse complement strand
TGCACGCCGAAGCCGTCCGCGATCAGCACGGCGCCGATCATCAGCAGGAAGCCGAGCGCCAGCATCACGACGGTCGGGTTGCGGTTGATGAAGTTCGCCAGCGGTTCGGCGGCCAGCAGCATCACGGCGACCGCGGTGATGACGGCGATCACCATCACGGCCAGGTTGTCGGTCATGCCGACGGCGGTGAGGATGGAGTCCACCGAAAACACCATGTCCAGCAGGACGATCTGCACGAGCACCGACGAGAAGGCGACCGTCATGACGGTTGCGCCGTTCGGCCCGGCCTTCACGGCAGGCGGGTCGACGTGGTGGTGAATTTCCTTCGTGGCCTTCCAGATCAGGAAGAGGCCGCCGGCGATCAGGATCAGGTCGCGCCAGGAGAACTCGGTCTCGAAGCTCGGGGTGCCGTTCGCGTCCAGGGTACCCCGCCAGCCGAGGTCGAAGACCGGCGCGGTGAGCCCGACCAGCCACGCGATCATCGACAACAGCCCGAGCCGCATGATCAGCGCCAGGCCGATGCCGATGCGCCGTGCCCGCTTGCGCTGGTGTTCCGGCAGCTTGTTCGACAGGATCGAGATGAAGATCAGGTTGTCGATGCCGAGCACGACTTCCATGATCACCAGGGCGACCAGGGCCGCCCAGGCGGTCGGGTCGGAGAACAGGGCTTGGAGGCTTTGCACGATCTTCCGGCGGAGTGGGGGTGGCCGGATGATGCCCGCTGCCGGCGCCGCCTTCGTCGATTTCCGGTCTTCGAATGGGCCTTTGGGCAGGACGCCCGCGGCGCGGGTGCCGCCCTCAGGCGGGCGCCAGCGGCACCACCACGCTCACCGTGCTGCCCTGCCCCGGCCCGGCGCTCGTGGCCGACACGGTGCCGCCATGCCGCTCCACGATCTTCTTCACGATCGCCAGGCCCAACCCCAGCCCACCCTCCGCATTCGACGCGGCCCCGGGTGCCTGAACGAAGGGCTCGAACAGGTCGGCGATCGATTCGGGCTGCATGCCGATGCCGTTGTCGTGCACGGTGACGGCCACCTGGCGTGCGGCGGTGGTGCGCAGGGCCAGCGTCACGTCGCCGCCCGGGTCGGTGTACTTGGCCGCGTTGTTCAACAGGTTCGCGAACACCTGAACGAGGCGCGTTGCGTCGCCGAGCACCGGTACCGGTTCCGAGCCCAGATCGGTGTGGAGCCGATGGCCCTTCTTCGCGATCAGCGGCCCGCTCTGCTCCAGCGCCTGGGCCAGCACCGCGCGCAAGTCCACCGGCTGCATGTCGATCTGGAATTCGCCGCGCATCACGCCCGAAAGGTCGACGAGGTCGTCCGCCATGCGCCTCATCTGCAGCACCTGGCGCCCGATGAGTTCGCTGGCCCACGCCACGCGCTTCGCGTCGTCAGGCGCGCGGCGCAGCACTTCCTGCGCCGTATGCACCGCCCCCAGGGGGTTGCGGATCTCGTGCCCGAGCGTGGCCATCGCGTTGTCCTTGGCGCGGTTGCTGGCCCGCAACTGCCGCACGGTGTGTGCCAGGTCGTGGCGCGACGTGCGCAGCCGGCCACCGATCAGCGCGATGCTCAGCCCGATGAGCAGGAACAGCACGGTCCGGCTGATGTTCTGGGGCTGGAAGAAGTCCTGTCCAGGGCCGCTGCCGATGAAGAGATAGGTGCCGATGGAAACGCTCAGCACCGTCGCGAACAGCGCCGGCCCGAAGCCGCCGTAGAACGCGGCCACCACGATCGCCAGCGACAGGATGAGGTACGGCCCCTGCTGGCCCAGCAGCGGGTTCAGCAGGAAGCGCAGCCCCAGCGCCGCCATGACGGCGGCGAACGCGATGGCGTAGTCGCGCGGTTGAGCGGTGCGCATCGTTCCGGCGCTCAGAGCAGCCGTTTCAGGTAGCGGCCCGTGTGGCTGGCTTCGTTCGCCGCGATCGCCTCCGGCGTGCCGACGCCCACCACTTCGCCGCCGCCGGCCCCCCCTTCGGGGCCCATGTCGATGAGCCAGTCGGCGGTCTTGATGACGTCCAGGTTGTGCTCGATCACGACGATGGTGTTGCCCGCATCGCGCAGCTGGTGCAGCACGCGCAGCAGCAGCTCGATGTCGGCGAAGTGCAGGCCGGTGGTCGGCTCGTCCAGGATGTAGAGCGTGCGGCCGGTGTCGCGCTTGCTCAGCTCCAGCGCCAGCTTCACGCGCTGCGCCTCGCCGCCCGAGAGCGTGGTGGCCGACTGGCCCAGCTTGATGTAGCTCAGGCCCACGTCGAGCAGCGTGTGCAGCTTGCGCTCGATGGTCGGCACGGCCTTCAAGAACTCGTGCGCCACCTCGACCGTCATGTCGAGGATCTGCGCGATGTTCCTGCCCTTGTACTGCACCTCGAGCGTCTCGCGGTTGTAGCGCTGGCCGTGGCACACCTCGCAGGGCACGTACACGTCGGGCAGGAAGTGCATCTCGACCTTGACCACGCCGTCGCCCTGGCACGCTTCGCAGCGGCCGCCCGCCACGTTGAAGCTGAAGCGGCCCGGCCCGTAGCCACGTTCGCGCGCGGTGTTGGTCTCGGCCATCAGCTCGCGGATCGGCGTGAACAGGCCGGTGTAGGTGGCCGGGTTGCTGCGCGGCGTGCGGCCGATCGGGCTCTGGTCGACGTTGATGACCTTGTCGAAGTACTCGATGCCCTCGACCGTCTCGTGCGGGGCCGGCTCCTCGTGCGCGCGGTAGAGCGTGCGCGCCACGGCGCTGTAGAGCGTGTCGTTCACCAGCGTGGACTTGCCCGAGCCCGAGACGCCGGTCACGCAGGTCAAGAGGCCGACCGGGAACGCGACGCTCACGTTCTTCAGGTTGTTGCCGGTCGCGCCGATGACGCGGATCTCCTGCAGCTCGCTTTGCGAAGCGAGGTGCGCCGCCTCGCGCGCCTGGCGCTTGATGGCGGCCGGGCTCGGCGGAAACTTCGGCTTGACGGCGGCCGCCTTCTTTTCGTCGGCGCTCTTGCGCAGCACGGGCAGCCAGGCGGTCCGGTGCTTCGGCACGGCGATCTTCCGGGTGCCGAGCAGGTACTGGCCGGTCAGCGATTCGGGGTTGTCGCGCACCTGCTCGAAGCTGCCCTGCGCCATCACGCGGCCGCCGTGCACGCCGGCACCGGGACCCATGTCGATCACGTGGTCGGCGGCGTGGATCATGTCTTCATCGTGCTCGACCACGATCACGCTGTTGCCGATGTCGCGCAGGTGCTTGAGCGTGCCGATGAGCCGGTCGTTGTCGCGCTGGTGCAGGCCGATGCTGGGCTCGTCGAGCACGTACATCACGCCGGTGAGGCCCGAGCCGATCTGCGACGCGAGCCGGATGCGCTGCGACTCGCCGCCGGACAGGGTCTCCGCGCTGCGGTCGAGGCTCAGGTAGTTGAGCCCCACGTCGTTCAGGAACTTGAGGCGCAGGCCGATCTCGCGCACGATCTTGTCGGCGATCTCGGCCTTGGAACCGCGCAGCTTCAATGTCCGGAAGTAGGCCAGGCTGTCGCGCAGCGTCGCATGGCTCACCTCGAAGATGCCCATGCGCTGTGGCTGGCCTTCGGAACCTGCGGCGTCGTCCACCAGGAACACGTTGCGCGCCTCGCGCCGCAGCCGCGTGCCGCCGCACTCGGGGCACGGCTGCATGTTGCGGTAACGGGCCAGTTCCTCGCGCACCGCGACCGAATCGGTCTCGCGGTAGCGCCGCTCCATGTTCGGGATGATCCCTTCGAAAGGGTGCTTGCGCGTGAGCTTCTTGCCGGCCTGCTGGCCGCTGTCCATCACGTACGTGAACCTGATCTCTTCCTGGCCCGAGCCGGCGAGGATGGCGGTGCGCACCGCCTCGGGCAGTTCCTCGAACGGGCGGTCGATGTCCACGCCGTAGTGCTTCGCCACGCTCTCCAGCATGCTGAAGTAGTAGCCGTTGCGCCGGTCCCAGCCCTTGATGGCGCCGCTGGCCAGCGACAGCGTCGGAAACGCGACCACGCGCGAGGGGTCGAAGAACTCCCGGTGCCCCAGTCCGTCGCAGCTCGGGCAGGCGCCCACCGGCGAGTTGAACGAGAACAGCCGCGGCTCCAGTTCGGCCAGCGAGTAGTGGCAGATCGGGCAGGCGAACTTGGCGTTGTAGAGGTGTTCCTTGTCCGCCGCGCCTTCCTGGCCCAGTTCGAGCGCGATGGCGCGGCCGTCGGCCAGCCGCAGCGCGGCCTCGAAGCTCTCGGCCAGGCGTTGCTGCATGTCGGCGCGTGCGCGCAGCCGGTCGATCACCACGTCGATGTCGTGCTTCTCTGTCTTCTTGAGCTTGGGCAGGTCGTTGTATTCGTACGTCTGCCCGTCGACGCGAAAGCGCACGTAGCCCTGCGCCTGCATCTCGGCGAACAGTTCGAGGAACTCGCCCTTCTTCTCGCGCGCCACGGGCGCCAGGATCATCAGGCGCGGCTCGTCCGGGATCGCCAGCACCGCGTCCACCATCTGCGACACCGTCTGCGCCTGCAGCGGCAGGTGGTGGTCGGGGCAATACGGCGTGCCGGCGCGCGCATAGAGCAGTCGCAGGTAGTCGTGGATCTCGGTGACGGTGCCGACGGTCGAACGCGGGTTGTGGCTCGTCGCCTTCTGCTCGATGCTGATCGCGGGCGAGAGCCCTTCGATCACGTCCACGTCGGGCTTGTCCATCAACTGCAGGAACTGCCGCGCATAGGCCGACAGACTTTCGACGTAGCGGCGCTGGCCTTCGGCATAGAGCGTGTCGAACGCCAGGCTCGACTTGCCCGAACCCGACAGCCCGGTGATCACCACCAGCTTGTTGCGCGGGATGTCGAGGTCGATGTTCTTGAGGTTGTGCGTGCGCGCACCGCGGATGCTGATGCGCTGCTGCGCGAGCAATGCGCCGAGGTAGGCGCTGTCGACACGATCCGGGGTGGGGGAATTCACGGGGCAGTCCGTTCTGGGCAACCGAGCATGATAAGTCGCCGGGCGTTTCCGGGCACAATCCCCGGTTTCCTCCTCCTCTCTCACCTATTCATCAGGGGCAGTGCATATGGCATCGGTCAACAAGGTCATCGTCGTCGGCAACCTCGGGCGCGACCCGGAAATGCGGACCTTCCCGAGCGGCGACCAGGTTGCCAACGTGACCGTCGCCACCACCGACAAGTGGAAGGACAAGCAGAGCGGCGAGATGCGCGAAGCCACCGAGTGGCACCGCATCGTGTTCAACGGCCGCCTCGCTGAAATCGCCGGCCAGTACCTGCGCAAGGGCTCGCAGGTGTACGTCGAAGGCAGCCTGCGCACGCGCAAGTGGACCGACAAGGACGGCATCGAAAAGTACACCACCGAAATCCGCGCCGACCAGATGCAGATGCTCGGCAGCCGGCAGGGCATGGGCGGGCCGTCGGGCGGTGGCGACGACGATGGTGGCTACGCGCAAGGCGGCGGCGGTGGCGGCGGCAGGGGCGGTGGCGGATACGCCCCTCGCGCTCCGGCGGCGGCCCCCCGCGCGCCGGCCCCGGCGCCGCGCCAGGCCCCGGCCAAGTCGTCGTCCGGTTTCGACGACATGGACGACGACATTCCGTTCTGACCCAGCGCCGCTGAAGGCGAAGGACGACAGGCGGTCAGCATGTCGACCGGATCGACGTGCTAGGGCCGCGGCGCATGCTGTGGATTTCAAGGAGACGTCCGCCATGCCCGATCCCCAAAAGCCAGTTGTCACAGTCCCTTCCGAGCCGGAGCCGCCGATCGCCAACGAGGAGTCGGTGCCTTCCGACGGCAAGGACGAAGTGGGGGAGAAGATGATCGAAGAGCTGGGCCGCGACAAAGGCGTCGAGCAGCCCGGCCACCCGGCGCCGGACTGAGCCGATCCGTCCCGCAGGCCGGTCATTGCCGGTGCTGGTCTTCCGCCCGGACGATCTGATGCAGCACGTGTTCGGGCCGCGTCTTCTTCGACAGCGCGACCGCTTCGGCCTGCGCGTCGGCATCGATGCCCAGCTTGTCGGCCATGTGAAGCGCCAGCCGCAGCATGGCGGTCATTTCGCGCTCGTTGAGCAGGTTGATCTGCAGATCCAGGTGGTGTCGCCGCTCGCTCGCCTCGGCCGACATGTTCTGGCTGATGAGGATGAGGATCGACAGCATGATGGCCTCGATCGACACCACGAACAGCAGAAAGGTGAACGGGTACGGATCGAACTTCACCAGGAACTGGTTGAGCGCGATCCAGCTCGCGAAAAACGCGATGTTGATCCAGAGAAAGGTCAGCGTTCCGCAGAAGCGGGCGGCCCGCTCGACCACCCGGTAGAGCATCGGCTTGCGCCGGTGCTCGGTGTCTTCCAGGCACAGGATCGACTCGATGTTGTCGTGCGTGATGTGGTCGATGGTCCCGTGGCGGCCGGTTCGGACCGCGCTGTTGCCCGCCATGTCGTCTCCCGGTGAACGAGGGGTGAGGCGGGACGATACCGGCTGGCGGAGCCGTTCGGTGTGCGAAACCTTCCGGCGTGCGTGCCGGACTTCATGCACTCCTAGAAGCCGGCCTGCTGGATCAGCACGGAAATGGCACTGGCGCTCCAGTTGTGCGCGATGCTTTCGCGGGTGCCCTCGAAATGCACCTTCACCTCGCGCACCGCGGCGAGCGGCGTGTCCGATTCCCCCTCCACCAGCACGCGGAACCACCCCTCCGCGGGCCGCAGCTCCGCCTTCGGACGCGTGGGATTGAGGGCGATCGGGCCGCCGTGGTCCTGCGCCAGCAGCATGTGCGGCAGACGCTTGACCGGGCTGCTGTCGATCGCGCGCACCTGACCATGCAGCTTGCGCGTGCGCCCCTTCACGATCACGACGGCCTCGCTTTCCAGCGACAGGCGCTGGCGGTCGTGTTCCGGCACGAGTGCCTCGACGCGCCAACGTCGGCCGTCCACCACCATCGCGATGAGTTGCGACGGGCCGAGCCAGGTGTCCTGCCCGACGAGCGGGTCGAGGTCGCGCACCTCGCCCTTGTGCGACGCCACGAGCCGCAGCCGAAGCAGTTCCGCCTCGCGCGCGCGGCCCTCGGCCGCCCATCGGCTGGCCTGCTGCTCCGCCACCGCCCGCTGTGCAGCCGGCCCCTCGCTCAGCCCGAGCGAACCGCGCGCGGCACGTGCGTAGGCATCGGCGAGTGCATGCGCCTTGTCGCGCTCTCCCGCCTGGTTGGGCGCATCGAGCGAGAGCAGTTCGCGGCCGGGCTGGACCTCGAGCCCGTTGCGGATGTCCATGGCCGTCACGCGGGCTGCGAACGGCGAATACACGGGCTGCTCCGA
>SEGN01000569.1 GCA_004211245.1 Variovorax sp. | reverse complement strand
AACCAGTCGATGTCCTCGTGCTTCAGCCCCGCGTAGCGCAACGCAGCAGGAATGGCCTCGATCGGCCCGATGCCCATGATGTGCGGCGGCACGCCCTTGCTCGCGAAGCTCACGAAGCGCGCGAGCGGCGTCAAGCCGAACTGCTTGACCGCTTTCTCGCTCGCGAGGATCAACGCGCCGGCGCCGTCGGAGGTCTGCGAGCTGTTGCCTGCCGTGACCGTGCCGCGTGCGGCGAACACCGTGCGCAGCTTCGCGAGGCCTTCGAGGCTGGTGTCCGGGCGCGCGCCCTCGTCGAGGTCGACGATGCGGCGCTTCGCGATCGACTCGCCGTTCTCGAGATCGGGCGTCCGGTCGGTCACTTCGATGGGCGTGATCTCGTCGCCGAACTCACCCGCTTTTTGCGCCGCGAGCGCCTTCTGGTGCGAAGCCAGCGCGAACGCGTCCTGCGCCTCGCGGCTCACTTTCCATTGCTGCGCGACCTTCTCGGCCGTGAGGCCCATGCCATAGGCGATGCCCACGTCGCCCTCACGCTCGAAGATGGCGGGCGAGAGCGAGGGCGCGTTGCCCATCATCGGCACCATGCTCATGCTCTCGACGCCGGCTGCGATCATCACGTCGGCTTCGCCCACGCGGATGCGGTCCGCGGCCATCTGCACGGCCGACAGGCCCGACGCGCAGAAGCGGTTCACCGTGATGCCGCCGATGCTGTCGGGCAGGCCGGCCAGCACCGCGCCGATGCGCGCCACGTTGAGGCCCTGCTGCGATTCGGGAATCGCGCAGCCGCAGATGATGTCCTCGATCGCCTTCGGATCCAGGCTGGGCACCGCTGCCAGCGCGGCGCGAAGCGTGGTCGCCAGCAGGTCGTCGGGGCGGTAGTTGCGGAAGTAGCCGCGGTGCGACTTGCCGCGGTGCGACTTGCCGATCGGCGTGCGCGTGGCGGAGACGATGTAGGCGTCTTGAACTTGCTTGCTCATGTCTTTGATCCTTAGTTGCGCACCGGCTTACCCGTGCTCAGCATCCCCATGATTCGCTCTTGCGTCCTGGGATGCAGAATGAGAGAGCAGAACGCCTTTCTCTCCAGCGCCATCAGGTACTCCTCGGTCACCATCGAACCGGCATCGATGTCGCCGCCCGTCACCACGCCCGCGATCAGGCTCGCAATGTGGAAGTCGTGCGCACTGATGAAGCCACCGTCGCGCATGTTCACCAGTTGGCCCTGGATTGTCGCGGCGCCGCTGCGGCCGGCCACGCGGAAGGTGCGGCGCAACGGCGCGCGGTAGCCGGCGTCGGCCATCGCTTTCGCCTGCTGCAGCGCGACGTAGAGCACTTCGTCCCTGTTCGCGACGATCACATCGCCTTCGAGCAGGTAGCCGAGCTTCTTCGAATCGAGCGCACCGGTGCCGACCTTGGCCATCGCCGCGGCCGTGAAGCCCTCGGTGAGGAAGGGCAGCAGATCGGTGCCCGTCGAAGCGGCGGCGTTCTCCGCCGCGCGGCGTGCGATGTAGGTCAGGCCGCCTGCGCCCGGCACCAGGCCGACGCCGACTTCCACGAGGCCGATGTAGCTTTCCATCGCGGCGACGCGCCGGGCCGAGTACACGGCCAGTTCGCAACCGCCGCCGAGTGCCAGGCCCTTGACGGCCGAGACCACCGGCACGCTCGCGTAGCGCAGCTTCAGCATGACGTTCTGCAGTTCCTGCTCCGCGCCTTCGACCGCGCCGATCCCCGCGACCACGAACGCCGGCAACATCGCCTGCAGGTCCGCGCCGACCGAGAACTTGTCGTCCGGCGACCAGATGACCAGACCCTTGTATTCGGCCTCGGCCAGCTCGATCGCGGCACCCAGCGCTTCGGCGACATCGGGGCTGATCGCGTTCATCTTCGAATGGAGGCTGGCGATGAGCACCTCGCCGTCGAGCGTCCAGACTCGCACGTCGCCTTCGTCGCTGATCGTCGTGCCGGCCTGCGTCGCGTCAGGCGCGTCGGCACCGAGCACGCTTTCGGGGAACAACTGGCGGTCGTGCACGGACTGCTTGCGCTGCGGCACGAACTGCCCTTGCGATGCGCTCCACGAACCCTCGGGGGTGTGCACGCCGCCTGCCTTGGCCACAGCGCCTTCGAACACCCACTTCGGCAGCGGCACGGCGCTGAGCGCCTTGCCGGCGTCGATGTCTTCCTGGACCCATTTGGCGACCTGCGTCCAACCCGCTTCCTGCCACAGCTCGAACGGCCCCTGCTGCATGCCGAAGCCCCAGCGCATTGCGAAGTCGACGTCGCGCGCGCTTTCGGCGATGGTCGCAAGATGCACCGCGGCGTAGTGGAAGCTGTCGCGCAGGATGGCCCAGAGGTGGCGAGCACCGGCGGCGTCGCGAAGTTCGCATAGAACGGATCGCTTTCCGAGTCCAGATTGTCCTGCAGCGTCTTGACGACGTGCGCCAGGGTGTCGAGGCCGACCACGTCCGCGGTGCGGAAGGTGCCCGAGCTCGCGCGGCCCAGTTTCTTGCCGGTGAGGTCGTCGACCACATCGGGCGTGAGGCCGAACTTCTCGACCTCCTTCAGCGTCGCGAGCATGCCGGCGATGCCGACGCGATTCGCGATGAAGTTGGGCGTGTCGTGCGCGCGCACCACGCCCTTGCCGAGCGTGCTGGTGACGAAGGCTTCGAGCTGGTCGAGCACCCGCGGCTCGGTGGTCGGGGTGTTGATCAACTCCACCAGCTTCATGTAGCGCGGCGGGTTGAAGAAGTGGATGCCGCAGAAGCGCGGCTTCAGCTGTTCGGGCAGCGCTTCGCTCAACTTGGTGATCGACAGGCCCGAGGTGTTCGACGCCAGGATCGCGTGCCTGGCGACGTGCGGCGCGATCTTTCGATAAAGATCGAGCTTCCAGTCCATGCGCTCGGCGATGGCTTCGATGACGAGGTCGCACTCACCGAGCTTGGCAAGATCGTCTTCGTAGTTCGCGACCTCGATCTGCGCCGCATCGGCTACGTCGCCCAACGGCGCCGGCTTGAGCTTCTTGAGGTTGTCGATGGCGCTCTTGCCGTTTTCGGGGTCGAGGATCTTGCCGTCCTCCCAGACGTCCTTCCCCTCGACCTTCTTCGCGCCGCGGATGATCTCGAGGCCGATCAACGGCTTTCCCTTGCGGTCGTCGGTGCATTCGTCGCACACCGCGTCCTGCTTGGCTTCCTTGCGCAGCAGCTTCTCGATGCGCCCGCTGAGCGTGCCTCCCGCGTCGGCAATCCGGATTTGTGACTTGGCCTCGTTGGTCTTGTCGTCGATCGTCTGCCAGGTTCCCACCGGCGTCATCTGTGCGAATGCGGTTCCGGCCGCGAGGGCCAGGCCCAGCGTGATGAGCGTTTTCTTCATGGTGTCAGGCCAGCGCCGCCTCCGTGTCCATCAATACCTTGCTGCCCGCGCGCGCGGTGCGCATCAGCGTCGCAGTCTCCGGGAACAGCTTGGCGAAGTAGAAGCGCGCGGTCTGCAGCTTGGCGACATAGAACGGGTCGGTGTTGCCCGCGGCGATTTCGCGCAGCGCGACCTGCGCCATGCGCGCGAACAGGTAGCCGAACACGAAGTGGCCGGCCACGCGCAGGTAATCGACCGCCGCAGCGCCCACTTCGTCGGGGTTCTGGAAGCCCTTGAAGCCGATCTCGGTGGTGAACTTGGTGAGCTGGTCGCCCAGCACGGCGATCGGCGTGATGAACTCGCTCATCTTCTCGTTCACCCCTTCCTCGGCCACCAGCGCACCGACCAGCTTGCCGAATTTCTTGAGCGAGGCGCCGTTGTTGCCCAGCACCTTGCGGCCCAGCAGGTCCAGCGACTGGATCGTGTTGGTGCCTTCGTAGATCATGTTGATGCGGTTGTCGCGCGTGAACTGCTCCATGCCCCATTCCTTGATGAAGCCGTGGCCGCCGAACACCTGCATGCACGCGTTGGTCGCGATGTGGCCGTTGTCGGTGATGAAGGCCTTGACGAT
>SEGN01000145.1 GCA_004211245.1 Variovorax sp. | reverse complement strand
TAGCTGCCGAGGTGCTCGATGCCGGCCACGCGCTGTCCGTAGTGCGCCTGCGCTGCCGGCTGCAATGCGTGCCGCTCCCACAGGAAGAAGGACAACGCCATCGGGCAGCTCAGCGTCAGGGGCCCGCCGAAGCGTACCGGCGCCGCGCGCAGGCGCACCGCGTTCTCGAACCCGCAGCCCGGGCCGGTCACGCGGTCGGGCACGGCGTCGAACTGCATTCCGGTTTGTGCGAGCGCCGCCATGCAGCGCGCCGGGTCACGGTGGGCACGCATCACCTTGAAGCCTGTGAGCCAGTCGGGCGGCGCCGTCACGTCGAGCGGCGCCCAGGGGTTGAAGCGTGGCGGCACCTCGATGGCGCCACGCCAGACACCCCAGACGCCGGCCGCGAGGGCGGCGCAGAGCGCGAGTGCGATCCAGCGGCCGCCGCTCAACCCGCCAGCGCCTTGTCCACGATCGCCTGCGCTTCGGTCACGATGCGCTGCAGGTGCGCCTCGCCCTTGAAGCTCTCCACGTAGATCTTGTAGATGCTTTCGGTACCGGAAGGGCGGGCCGCGAACCAGCCGTTGGCGGTCATCACCTTGATGCCGCCGATCGCCGCGCCATTGGCCGGCGCGTTCGTGAGCACCTGCTCGATCTTCTCGCCGGCGAGTTCGGTGCTGGTGACCTGCTGCGGCGTGAGCTTCGACAGCTTCGCCTTTTGCTCGGGCGTGGCCGGTGCCTCGACCCGGTCGTAGGCGGGCGCGCCGAAAGCCTCGGTCAAGCCCTTGTAGAGCTCGCCCGGATCGCGCCCCGTGACCGCGGTGATCTCGGCCGAAAGCAGTGCTGGCGCCATGCCGTCTTTGTCGGTCGTCCAGACCGTGCCGTCGCGCCGCAGGAAGGCGGCACCGGCGCTTTCCTCGCCGACGAAGCCGAGGCTGCCATCCATCAGGCCGTTGACGAACCATTTGAAGCCGACCGGAACCTCCTGCAGCGGCCGGCCGAGCCGTGCCGTGACGCGGTCGATCATCGAGCTGCTCACCAGCGTCTTGCCGACGGCCGCCTGCGCGTTCCAGTTCGGCCGGTGCGCGAACAGGTAGTCGATCATCACAGCGAGGTAGTGGTTGGGCTGCATCAACCCACCGCTCTTCGTGACGATGCCGTGACGGTCGTGGTCGGTGTCGCAGCCGAAAGCCACGTCGAAGCGGTCCTTCAGGCCGATCAGGTTGCGCATCGCGTAGCCGGAAGAGGGGTCCATGCGGATGCGGCCGTCCCAGTCGAGCGGCATGAACTGGAAGGTTGCGTCGACATCGGTGTTGACCACCGTCAGGTCGAGCTTGTAGTGCTCGGCAATGCGCGCCCAGTAGTGCACGCCCGCGCCGCCGAGCGGGTCGGCGCCCATGCGCACGCCGGCGGCGCGGATCGCATCCATGTCGACCATGTGGCCGACGTCGGCCACGTAGGCCGAGAGATAGTCGTGCCGCCGCGTGGTGGATGCGCGCAGCGCCTGCGGATACGGGATGCGTTTCACACCCTGGAGCTTCGCGCTGATCAGTTCGTTGGCGCGGTTCTCGATCCACTTGGTGACATCCGTATCGGCCGGCCCGCCGTTGGGCGGGTTGTACTTGAAGCCACCGTCCTCGGGCGGGTTGTGAGATGGCGTGATGACGATGCCGTCGGCCAGCCCGGTCTGCCGGCCGCGGTTGTGCACGAGGATGGCGTGCGAGATCGCCGGGGTCGGCGTGTACTCGTCGCCGGTGGCCAGCATCAGCGCGACGCCGTTGGCCGCCAGCACCTCGATGGCGCTTGCCGCCGCCGGCTCCGACAGGGCGTGCGTGTCGATGCCGAGGAACAGCGGCCCGTCGATTCCCTTGACCGTACGGTATTCGCAGATCGCCTGCGAGATCGCCAGCACGTGCCACTCGTTGAAGGCGGTGTTGAACGACGAGCCGCGGTGGCCCGACGTGCCGAAAGCCACCTTTTGCGCAGCCACCCCCGGATCGGGCACGAGCGCGTAGTAGGCGGTGACGAGGCGCGGCAGGTTGGCGCGCATGGCGGCGGGCGCGTGCTGGCCGGCGAGGGGACTGTCTGCCATGGAGGTGTTTCCCTGTTGGATGGTCAATGGGTGGACGCGGCCTCGAGGGCGGCGAGTTCGCAGTGCATGAGGTCGCCGATCGCCTCGATCGTGACGTCGGCCGGCGGCAGTGCATCGACCACGTCGCGCTCGAACGCATAGTGGCCCTGGCGCACGAACACGGTGGTCAGGCGGCTGCCCAGAGCGGCCTTCATGGCCGTGAGGATGCGCAGCTTGTCGTCGACCATCACGTAGTGCTGCGCCGGATGGCAGCGCTGAAGGTCGTCGAGCATCAGTTCCTTGTGGATGTAGATCAGCACGCGGCCCTCGACCGCCTGCCACAGGCCGGAGCGCTGAACCTTGCGCGGCTGGAACACCACGTCGCCGTCGGACAGGATCACGGTCGGGCCCCAGCGGCGCACATGCGCGAGTGTCTCGAGCGCGCCGGGGTAGATGCGGTCGGCGAAAGGGTAGTCGATCAGGAACGACGACATCCGCAAGAGCCGCGGGTCGTTCAGACCGTCGAGCCGCAAGCGTTGCAGTGCGCCCAGGTAGTCGACATAGCCGAGTTCGAGGCGCAGTGCTTCGAGGAGCGTCCAGTAACGCTCGGCCGCGACCGGGCCGAATTCGGCCACGAGATGCGCGGCCAGATCGGCCCGAACGCCGTCGTTGTCGAGCAGGGTGTTGTCGACGTCGAAGAGAAAGACGGTCTGTGGAATGGCGGCCATGGCCACAGGTTAACGCCAATGGCGTCGTGTCGCGGCCGTCCGCCGCGCGTGCTCAGTGCCGCAGGCCCGACGACTCGACGCGCACGTGCAGCAGCGCGTCGTCGAGGTCATCGGCGAAGCCGAGCGGCGTGTACTTGAAGGAGGTGTGCCGCGCCGCGTAGGCCGCCAGCTTGGCGAGCGACAGCCGCATCATCGATTCGGCCATCTCCACGGGCGACTGCGTCGCGGCGACATGGGCTTCGGCTCGGGCAAACAGCTCCTGGGTCCGGGAGTCGAGGGCATCGGGCCGGGTCTCGGCGTCCGGATCGTCGAACGAGAGCAATGAGGGCTTGGGTGGCGTCATGCCTTGTTATCGGCAGGATTTCACGGAACTTGAGACCGGCCGATCGCCTCGGCGATCTGTTTGCGGCGGTTGCCTCCCTGGCGTTCGAGCATCCATCCGGGGTATTCGGCCGGCAGGCGGCTGGCCGCATCGAGTTGCGAGAGCTCCGCCGGACTGAGCACGACCTTCGTGGCGGCCATGTTGTCGGCGAGCTGATCGGGCCGCTTGGCGCCGACGATCACGCTCGTCACCTGCGGCTGGTGCAGCAGCCAGGCCAGCGCGACCTGCGCCACCGAGACGCCGTGCGATTCGGCGATCGGTCGCATCGCGTCGACGCAGTCCCACGCGCGCGCCTTGTCGACCGGCGGGAAGTCGAACTGGGTCCGTCGGCTGCCGGCCTCGGCTTGTTGCTCGCGCCCGTACTTGCCGCTCAGCAGGCCGCCGGCCAGCGGGCTCCACACCATGAGGCCCAGGCCCTCGCTCGCCAGCATCGGGACCAGCTCGCGCTCCAGATCGCGGCCGGCCACCGTGTAGTAAGCCTGCAGCGACTCGAAGCGCGCGAGTCCGAGGCGCTCCGCCATGCCGAGCGCCTTGACGATCTGCCAGGCGGCCCAGTTCGACACGCCGACATAGCGCACATGGCCGTGGCGCACCAATTGGTCGAGCGCGCGCACGGTTTCCTCGATCGGCGTGGCCGGGTCGAAGCCGTGGATCTGGTAGAGGTCGATGTGGTCGAGCTGCAGCCGTTTCAGGCTGGCCTTGATGCCGTCCATGATGTGGCCGCGCGTGGCGCCGCGGGCATTCGGGCCGGTGCCGGTTTCGCCGAATACCTTGGTGGCGATCACCACGTCTTCGCGCGGCACCCGGAGGTTTTTCAGCGCCTGGCCGGTGATCTGCTCGGACTGTCCGCCCGAGTAGACGTCGGCCGTGTCGATGAAGTTGATGCCGCCATCGAGCGCGGCGCCGATGAGGCGTTCGGCATCGGCCTGCTGCACGTCGCCGATCTTGTTCCACATTTCTCCGGTGCCGCCAAAGGTCATGGTGCCGAGGCAGAGTTCCGAAACATAGAGGCCGGTCCGGCCAAGAGGGTTGTGACGCATGGTGTGAGGCTCCGTTGAAAGTACCGAGCGTAGGCGGATGCCGGAAATCCTGCTGGCCGCTGCGCGCAAGCCTTAAAGTGTCTTGCGAGACACCGGAGACGGCCATGAAAAACGGAATCTACGAAGCAACCTTCACCACCAGCCAGGGCACGCTGGGCAACGCCGCGGTGATGATCAAGGGTCGATCGTTCGTCGGAGCGGACGGCGTGCATTTCTATCGCGGCGAGATCGACAGCACCCCAGACGAGTCGAGGGTGATCATGGAAGTGACCCGCCACAACTTCACCTTCGAATCGGCATTCGGCTCGCAGGCCATCTTCACGCTGGACTGGCGTGGCGAGGCGATCGGGGACGCGGCCTTCAAGCTCGGCTGCCAGCCCGACGGGCTCGATATCACGATCTACGTGACCGGCCGGCTGCTGACGGAACTCGACTGATGCCGCGGCCTCAGGTCGCTATGCGCCGCACCTGCACCGTCGCGACCATGCCTTCGTAGGCGTCAGGGTCCCCGAACCAGCTGCCCGAAATCGGCGCGGCCTGGGCCGGGTCGCGCGCCACGCCCACGCGGATGAGCTGGCTGCCCCCCATGATGTTGTTGGTCGGGTCGTAGGCGATCCAGCCCGCGCCCGGCAGGTAGGCGTGCAGCCACGCATGGGTCGATCCCGCGCCGAGGGTCGCATGGGCAGGCTCCACGTCGGCGTCCTTCGGCGTCTTCGACACGTCGAGTGCCGCGTCGTACAGGTAACCCGACACGAAACGCGTGGCCACGCCGAGACGTCGCGCGGCTTCCATCATGAGCAGCGCATAGTCGCGGCAGCTGCCGCTGCCGAGGTTGAGCGTTTCGAGCGGGGTTTGCGTGCCTTCCTCGTCCCGCGCCTGGTACTTGAGGCTCTTGCCGATGTGCGCGTTCATGCGCGCGAGCACCTCCCGGGTGCTGTTGGGCTCGTCCGTGTAGAGAAACTGGTGGGCCCACCGGATCAGGGTGCCGTCGGGGTCCGCGTGGTGCGGTCGCAGGTAGTGTTCCAGGTCGAGCCGATCCTGGATCGAATAGGCAAACGGCAGGAACTCCGCGGCAGGGTCGATCTCGAGCAGCAGGTCGGCCGACGGCGGCACCTGCTCGATGGTGAACGCGCACACGACCTTGAGCTCGGTGGCCTTGCCCATCGGCTGCACCAGTGCGACGGAGTTGGAATGCGGGTCCTGGATCAGCCGCACGTTCGCCTTCGGGCTGACCTGGAGATCGGTGGCCAGCACGCGCAGGTCGTGGCTGTCCCGGGGCCTGAACATGACGCGGTGCAGGCCGAAGGAGACCGGTTGCTTGTAGCGATAGATGGTGGTGTGTCGGATGTCGTAACGGATGGCCATGGTGAATTGTCCGCGTTTGCTCACGGCCGGCGTGTGTCAAGTGCTTTGGCGAGCGCGGCGGGCAATGGCAGCGGCTCGCCGTGCCAGTGCGCTGCCAGCAGTTCGGCGCACAGCGCGGCGAAGGTGAGCCCGCGGGAGCCGAGCGCCGTGCAGACCCACACGCCGGGCGGTCCGGCGACCGGCCCGACCAGCGGGCGACGGTCGCCCGAAGCGCAGCGCACGCCGACCCAGGAGGACTCGGGCTGCAATGCGCCGGCCAGCGGATGCAGCCGCACGAGGCGCGCGCGATTGGCCGCCGCATCGGCGGCACGCGCCGACATGTCGGTGCTGTCTCGGTCGAATGTGGCGCCGCCCAGCCACAGCAATCGCTCACCGTCCGGTACGCCCGCAATCAGGTGGCCGTCTCCGTTGACCGGCATCGATGGCAGCGGCGTGTGCGCGGGTGCGTGGCCCCATTCGACCTGACCGCGCACCGGCTGCAGCGGGAGCAACGGCGCAAAGCGCCCGCTTTCGAAGCCGGCGGCGACGACCACACGATCGAACATGCCGAGCGGCTTGCGTTGTGTGTCGAGCACGTGCCAGCCGGCTGCGGATGCTTCGAGTGCCGTCGCTTCGGTGCCGGTGCGCACCTCGATCCCTGGCTGGGCCAGCCACGCCTCGATCAGCGCACGCGGACGTACCCAGCCGGCGCGCCGATGCCAGAGCGCTGCCGTGTCTGGCGGAAGGCGCGCCGCGTGCAGTTGTACGGCGTCGGCGGGCCAGGACAGGTTCGGTCCCTCGGCGCGCCAACCCGGCGGTACCCGCACATCGCCTTCGGGTCGTCGCTCGAGCACGCCGCTGGCGCGCCAGTCCTGCCCTTCGAGCAGCATCGATTCCAGCTGCTGCCAGGTCGCGCGCAGGCCGGCCCGTGTCAGGCGGGAGAGCAGGGCGTCGTCGGGCGAGACGTGCGGCGCGAGCACGCCGACCGGCAGGCCGGAGGCGCCGGCGGCCGGCCGATCGGCGCGGTCGAACACGGTCACCCGCCAGCCGCGCCGCGCCAGGCTGGCGGCCACGGCCGCACCGCCGAGGCCAGCGCCAATCACGGCGCAGCGGCCCGGGCCGGTGCGTTCAGCCGGGGGTGTGCGGCGGCGGGGCGTCCAGGCCGGGTCGAACACCCCGCGCAGGCAGTCGCGCTTGGGCGGCAGGCCGGGCGCCTTGCGCACCTGAAACCCGTTTTGCGTGAGCGCATCGCGCACCGCGCGTGCGATCGTCCAGGTCGCGATGCCGGTGCCGCGCCGGGCGAAGCGCGAGACCGCCTTCAGCGTGTCGGGCGACCACATCTGCGGATTGCGATCCGGGCTGAACCCGTCGAGAAAAATGCTGTCAGCCTCGAAGCGCTGGGCGCGCAGCATCGCCTGCACGTCGCCCACGCAAAGCGTCAGCAGCACGCGGCCATCGTCGAACGAAAGGCGATGGAAGCCCGGCAGCAACTCGTCCCACCGGCTGGCGAGCGCACGGGCCAGCTCGATGAGTTCGGGATAGGCGGCTGCGGCCCGCAGCAGTTCACCCGGCGCGACCGGATGCGCCTCGACCGAGACGAAGTGAAGCAGGCGCGGCCGCGCGGGGTCGGCGCGCCAGGCGGCCCAGGTTGTCAGAAAGTTGAGACCGAACCCGAAGCCGGTTTCGAGAATCAGCCACTGCGGCTGACCGGCCCACGCGTCGGGCAG
>SEGN01000144.1 GCA_004211245.1 Variovorax sp. | reverse complement strand
GGATGGTTGTGCCAGTACAGCAGCAGGCTCGCGAGCAGTTCGGGCCGACGCAGGAACGGGCTGTCGCTGGGCGTTGCGCCGCCCATCACGAAGTGGTTGCCGCCGCCGGTGCCGGTGTGGCGGCCGTCGGTCATGAACTTCTCGGCCGACAGGCGCGTTTCGAACGCGGCGTTGTAGAGGAACTCGGTGTGGTCGACCAGTTCCTTCCAGTTGTGGGCCGGATGGATGTTGACTTCGATCACCCCCGGGTCGGGTGTCACGGCCAGCATCTTCAGGCGCGGGTCGCGCGGCGGCGGATAGCCTTCCATCACGATCTTCATGCCGAGCTGCGCGGCAGTGGCTTCGACCGCCGCGACCAGATCGAGGTAGTCCTCCAGGCGCTTCAACGGCGGCATGAACACGTAGAGAACGCCAGAGGCGCTGCCGACCTTTTCGGCCGCAGGGCCGTTGGCGCGGCGCGGGTCGCGCACCTCCACGCAGAGCGCCGTGCGCGTGACCCAGTGGGCCGACTCGCCCCGCAGCGGCTGGCGCGTGACCGGGTGCATGCCGGTGTCGAGCGCCGCGGCGCTCCCGGCGCCCTGCATGCGCAAGGGGCTGGCCACCACCGGCGGCGCAGCGAAGGCATAGGGCACGTCGCCGAGGTCGCCGGTCGCCACGCCTGTGTAGCGGGCGCGGTAGACCGCCGCGCTCGGCAGCACGTCGCGCGGCGCGCCCGGGTCGCGGTCGATCAGGTAGGGATAGTCGCCCTTGCTGGCCCAGGGCTGCGAATCGAGCGGCAGGCGGTAGCCCATCGGCGAATCGCCGGGAATGAGGAACAGGCGGTCGTCGCGCAGGAACCAGGGGCCGGTCTTCCAGCCCGGGCCGTCGAGCGCGGGCATGTCGGCTTCGGCGCTGGCGGGCTCGATCGGCAGCATGTAGCCGATGACGGCGTCGAGCTTCTGGGTGAACACGCGGCGCAGGCGCACGCGTTCGAGTTCGTCGTCCAACTTCGAGTCGAACGGATCGACATTCACCGGCAAGCGCCGTTCACGCCAGAGGTAGTAGTAGACGTCCTCGTAGCCGGGCTGGATGTAGCGCTCGGTCAGGCCGAGCTTGTGCGCCAGCACGGTGGTGAAGCGGCGCGCATCCTCGCTCGTGTAGTGGGTGGGGTGACGCTCGTCGGCGAACAGTTCCGGGTCGTGCCAGAGCGGCTGGCCATCGGCACGCCAGAAGATGTTGAGTGCCCAGCGCGGCAGTTGCTCGCCTGGGTACCACTTGCCCTGGCCGAAGTGCAGAAAGCCGCCGTTGCCGTATTCGGCGCGCAGCTTGTGCACGAGCTCTGTGGCATAGCCTCGTTTCGTGGGCCCGAGGGCGTCGGTGTTCCACTCGGGCGCGTCGCGGTCGCTCACCGCCACGTAGGTCGGCTCGCCGCCCATCGTGAGTCGCACGTCGCCGGCGTTCAGTCGCTTGTCGACGGCCTCCCCGAGCGCGAGCACTTCGGCCCATTGCTCTTCGGTATAGGGCTTGGTGACGCGCGGCGATTCGTAGATGCGCGTGACCTTCATCTCATGGCCGAACTCGACCTCGGCGTCGTCCACCACGCCTTCGATCGGCGCGGCGCTCGATGGTGTCGGCGTGCAGGCGAGCGGGATGTGGCCCTCGCCCGCGAGCAGGCCGGAGGTGGCGTCCAGGCCGATCCAGCCGGCGCCCGGCAGGAACACTTCGCACCAGGCGTGCAGGTCTGTGAAGTCGACCGTGGTGCCGCTCGGACCGTCGAGGGCCTTGACGTCGGGCGTGAGCTGGATCAGGTAGCCCGAGACGAAGCGCGCGGCCAGGCCGCAATGCCGCAGCAATTGCACGAGCAGCCAGCCCGAATCGCGGCAGGAGCCGCTGGCGTTGGTGAGCGTCTCTTCCGGCGTCTGCACGCCGGGCTCCATGCGGATCAGGTAGTTGACATCCTTCTGCACCTGCTGATTCAGGCCGACCAGGAAGTCGATGGTGCGCTGTTCCTTGCGCTCGATCTTGTCGATGTAGGCCTGCAGCAGCGGGGTCGGCGCGTCGGTGACCAGATACGGCGCGAGTTCGTCGGCCTGCGACTCGGTGTACTTGAAAGGGAAGTTCTCGGCCTGCGGCTCGAGGAAGAAGTCGAAGGGGTTGTAGACCGCCATCTCCACCACGAGATCGACCGTGACCTTGAACTCGGTGGTCTTCTGCGGGAACACGAGACGCGCCTGGTAGTTGGCGAACGGGTCCTGCATCCAGTTGAC
Source organism: Variovorax sp. (assembly GCA_004211245.1). GTDB lineage: Bacteria > Pseudomonadota > Gammaproteobacteria > Burkholderiales > Burkholderiaceae_C > Variovorax. Next base: position 5,045 of record SEGN01000144.1, on the reverse strand, counting down.
GAAATGATCCGCGGGTTCGACCTGCAGCGAATACGAGATGACGTTGCTGCGGCAATGCGGCGCCGGGCGCAGGCGGACGACTTGCGGGCCCAGTTGCACCGGGCGGTCGTACTTGTAGTGGGTGACGTGATGAAGCGCGGCGTGAATGGACATGTTTTGGAGGTGTCGTGAAAGGGCGCGGGTGACACACGCATACTAGCCGACCGACAAAGCAATTAGCGCGCCACGAAGCGCCTCAGGGGGAACGAAGATCGTGCAACGGAAGACCCGTCCATGACCGGCGGCGGCGAGGCCGGCGGGCCTGCGCGCCGGCCCTGGGCCTTTGCCGCCATGGCAGGCGCCGTGGCGGGAGCCGGCCTGCAATTGCAGCAGGCCACGCTCTGGCCACCGGGTGCCTACGCTTGCACGTTGTTCACGGGCCTGGCGGGCGTGTGGCTGCTCCGGCGACTGCGGCACCGGGTCGGTCGTGGCATGGGCGCCTTGGCGCTCATCCTCGGCTTGCTCGCCGGCCTCGGCCTGGCCGGTGCGCGGGCGGTGGCGTACCTCGAGGGCGCGCTCGATCCGCTGGTCGAGGGGCGTGACCTGCAGGTCGTGGGCGTGGTCGCGCAGATGCCGCAGCGAAGCGACGGCGGGGTGCGGTTCCGGCTCGACGTGGAGTCGGCACGCTGGGCTGGTCTCGCCACGGGTGCCGATGTCCCTGGCCCGCTGCGGCCCCCCTCGACCGTCGCACTCGGTTGGTATGCCGAGAACACCGGGCTCTGGGGGCGCACAGCGCAGGGCGGCAGCGTGACTGTCGAGTCGCCGCGCCCGCCCGCCGCTTTGCATGCCGGTGAGCGCTGGCGCATGACGGTGCGCCTCAAGGCGCCGCACGGCAACCTGAATCCGCATGGCTTCGACTACGAGCTCTGGCTGTGGGAGCAGGGCGTGCAGGCCACCGGCTATGTGCGCAACGGCCTGCGCGATGCGCCGCCCGAACGCATCGGCAGCACCTGGCGGCATCCGGTGGAGCGGGCCCGCGAGTCGGTACGCGACGCCGTGTTCGAGCGCATCGCCGATCGCCGGTTCGCCGGCGTGATCGCGGCCCTCGTCACCGGCGACCAGGGTGCGATCGATCGCGCCGACTGGGACATCTTCCGCGCCACCGGCGTGGCCCACCTCATGAGCATTTCAGGCTTGCACATCACCATGTTCGCCTGGCTCGCTGCCGCGCTGGTGGCCGCGCTGTGGCGGCGCAGCGTGCGCTGCATGCTGTGGTGGCCGGCGCCGCATGCAGCCCTGTTCGGCGGCGTGCTGCTGGCCGGCCTGTACGCCTTGTTCAGCGGCTGGGGCGTGCCGGCGCAGCGCACCGTCTGCATGCTCGCCACGGTGGGCCTGCTGCGTCTCACCGGCCGGCGCTGGCCGGCGCCGCATCTCTGGATGGCGGCCTGTGCCCTCGTGGTGGCGTTCGACCCCTGGGCGCTGATGCAGGCAGGCTTCTGGCTCAGCTTCGCGGCGGTGGGGGTGCTGTTTGCCACCGATGCCGGCGCCGGGCAGGAAGGGCGCCCTGACATGGCCGCGCGGCTTCGTGGTCTGTTGCGCGAGCAATGGGTCGTGACGGTGGCGCTGGCGCCCTTGACCCTTCTGCTGTTTCAGCAGGTGTCGCTGGTCGGGCTGGCCGCCAACGCCATCGCCATTCCGTGGGTGACCCTGGTGGTCACTCCGCTCGCCATGCTCGGCACGCTGGCGCCGCCGCTCTGGGACGTGGCGGCCCGGGCCGTGCAGGCATTGGGCTGGCTGCTGCAAGTCCTCGCGGGCCTGCCGTTCGCCACCGTGTCGACCGGCGCGCCGCCCGGCTGGATGGCCGCATGCGGCGTGGCCGGCGGGGTGCTGCTCGCCATGCGGCTGCCGCCTTCCGTACGCGCGCTCGGATTGCCCTTGCTGCTGCCGGTGCTCATGTGGCAACCGCCGCGCCCACCGACCGGCGAGTTCGAGGTGCTCGCCGCCGATATCGGGCAGGGCAATGCCGTGCTCGTGCGCACCGCCACCCACAGCCTGCTCTACGACACGGGGCCACGCTACAGCCTCGAGAGCGATGCGGGGCACCGCGTGCTGGTGCCGCTGCTGCGCGCGTTCGACGAACGACTCGACACGCTGGTGCTGAGCCACCGCGATGCCGACCACACAGGCGGCGCCGCGGCGGTGCTGGCAATGCAGCCGCAGGCAGATCTGCGCAGTTCCATCGAGGCCGCCCATCCGCTGCAGGCGCTGCGCCCTTCGCAGCGTTGCGTGGCAGGCCAGCAATGGACGTGGGATGGCATCCGTTTCGAGTTTCTGCATCCTGTCGCCGCCGACTACGAAACGGCGGACAAGCCCAATGCCGTCTCGTGCGTGCTGCGCATCGACAGCGGCCGCGCCAGCGTGCTGCTGGCGGGCGACATCGAGCGCGACCAGGAAAGCGCTCTGGTCGCACGCGGGACGTTGCAGGCCGTCGACCTGCTGCTCGTGCCCCACCACGGCAGCAAGACCTCGTCCAGCGCGTCGCTGCTCGATGCGCTGAAGCCGCGCCTCTCGATCGTCCAGGCCGGCTACCGGAACCGATTCGGCCATCCGGCGCCGGAGGTCGTGCAGCGCTATCGCGAGCGCGGCATCGCACTGGTGGACTCGTCGCACTGCGGGGCCGTGCATTGGCATAGCGGTGCGCCGCAGGAATGGCGATGCGAACGTGCGGCGGCGCGGAGGTACTGGCACCACCGTGTGCCCTGACCGACGATACAGGGCAGGCCGAGGCGGGAACTGGCCTCGAACTTGCTAAGCTATGGGCAAGGAGATTGGTCGTTTTATGCACAAATTCGATGAGATGTACGAGCAGCAGCCCTATGCAGGCGCTGCGATCCGGAACCACTATCAGCGCTACGACCAATGGCTCGCCAAGCAACCCGGCGCAGTGATGCGTTCACGGCGCGAAGAGGCGGAAATGATCTTCCGTCGCGTCGGCATCACATTCGCGGTCTACGGCGCCAAGGACGAGGACGGCTCGGGCACCGAGCGACTGATCCCGTTCGACCTGCTGCCGCGGATCATTCCGGCACATGAATGGGCCGAGATGGAAAGGGGCCTGGTGCAGCGCGTGAATGCGCTCAACCGCTTCATCTACGACGTCTACCACGACCAGGAAATCGTCAAGGCCGGCATCGTGCCCGCCGAGCAGATCAACAACAACGCGCAGTTCCGCCCCGAGATGATCGGCGTGAGCGTGCCGAACAACGTCTACTCGAGCATCTCGGGCATCGACATCATCCGCGCGCCGAACGCGCAGGGCGTCGGCGAGTACTACGTGCTCGAAGACAACCTGCGCGTGCCCAGCGGTGTGAGTTACATGCTCGAAAACCGCAAGATGATGATGCGGCTGTTTCCCGACCTGTTCAACCAGAACCGCGTCGCGCCCGTGGCGCACTACCCCGACCTGCTCCTGGAGACGCTGCGCGCCATCGCGCCGCCGGCCACGGCCGAGCCGACCGTCGTCGTGCTCACGCCAGGCATGTACAACAGCGCCTACTTCGAGCACGCGTTCCTTGCGCAGCAAATGGGCGTGGAACTGGTCGAAGGGCAGGACCTGTTCGTCAAGGACGACTTCGTCTACATGCGCACCACCCGCGGCCCGAAACGCGTCGACGTGATCTACCGCCGCGTGGACGACGACTTTCTCGATCCCGAGGTGTTCAAGCCCGACTCGACGCTCGGCTGCGCCGGCCTCATGCGCGCCTACCGTGCGGGCAACGTCGCGATCAGCAACGCCGTGGGCACCGGCGTGGCCGACGACAAGTCGATCTACCCCTACGTGCCGAAGATGATCGAGTTCTATCTCAACGAGAAGCCGATCCTGAACAACGTGCCGACCTACATGTGCCGCAACAAGGACGAGCTCGAGTACGTCATCGCCAACATGAAGGACCTGGTCGTGAAGGAAGTGCATGGCGCAGGCGGCTACGGCATGCTGATCGGCCCGGCCTCCACGCAGGCCGAAGTCGAGGAGTTCAAGAAGGCCGTGCTGGCCAAGCCCGACGGCTACATCGCACAGCCCACGCTGAGCCTGTCGACGTCGCCGACCTTCGTCGATGCCGGCATCGCGCCGCGCCACATCGACCTGCGACCGTTCGTGCTCTCGGGCAAGGAAGTGCAGATGGTCCCGGGCGGCCTCACGCGCGTGGCGCTGAAGGAGGGCTCGCTCATCGTGAATTCTTCGCAAGGCGGCGGTACCAAGGACACCTGGGTGCTGGAGGCGGACCGTGCACCGCGGGCCAGGCCGACGCAATCGCAATCCCAATCGGCATAACAAGAACGGAGCCACCGATGCTGTCACGCACCGCCGATCACCTCTACTGGATGTCGCGCTACACCGAACGCGCCGAAAACACCGCGCGCATGCTCGACGTCAACTACCAGACCTCGCTGCTGCCGCAATCGGCCGAAGTGGCCAAGTACGGCTGGCAGGGCCTTCTGTCGATCAGCGAACTGCTGCCTTCGTACAACAAGAAGCACGACCAGATCCTGCCGAACGAGGTCATGGAGTTCATGGTCAAGGACGAGGACAACCCGTCGTCGATCCTGTCGTGCCTGCGGGCTGCGCGCGAGAACGCACGGGCCGTGCGCGGCGCGCTGACCACCGAAGCCTGGGAGACGCAGAACACCACCTGGCTCGAAGTGAACCGCATGCTGCGCGCCGGCGAGTTCGAGCGCGATCCGGGCCAGTTCTTCGAATGGGTCAAGTTCCGCTCGCACCTGTCGCGCGGCGTGACGCTCGGCACCATGCTGCAGGACGAGGCGTTCTACTTCTCGCGCCTGGGCACCTTCCTCGAACGCGCCGACAACACGGCGCGCCTGGTCGACGTGAAGTTCCACGCGCTCAACAGCGAGTTCTTCGGTGCCGCCACCGAGGAAGACCAGGAGTACGACTTCTATCACTGGAGCGCGATCCTGCGCAGCGTCTCGGCCTTCGAGGTCTACCGCAAGGTGTACCGCGACGTGATCAAGCCCGAGCGCGTGGCCGAACTGCTGATCCTGCGTGC
>SEGN01000568.1 GCA_004211245.1 Variovorax sp. | reverse complement strand
AACGTGCTGGGCGGGGAAGGCATGGGCGCCAAGGTGCTGATGAGCGGCCTCGACTACGAACGCGCCGTTCTATCGGGCGGCCCGCTGGGCATCATGGCCGCGTGCATGGACGCGGTGATCCCCTTCGTGCACGAGCGCAAGCAGTTCGGCCAGAGCATCGGCGAGTTCCAGCTGATGCAGGGCAAGATCGCCGACATGTACTCGACCTGGCAGGCCACGCGCGCCTACGTCTACGCCGTGGGCAAGGCCTGCGACCGCAACGACCACGCACGCACTTTCCGCAAGGACGCGGCAGGCGCCATCCTGTATTCGGCCGAGAAGGCGACCTGGATGGCGGGCGAGGCAATCCAGGCGCTGGGCGGCGTCGGCTACACCAAGGACTTCCCGGTCGAGCGCCTGTGGCGCGACGCCAAGCTGTACGAGATCGGCGCCGGCACCAGCGAGATCCGCCGGATGCTGATCGGCCGTGAACTGTTCAACGAGACCGCCTGACGCTGCGCCATGGGAGAGAACCTCAGTTACGCCCGGGGCGTCACCGACATCCCGCTGATCGAACAGACGCTCGGCGCCTTCTTCGACGACAGGGTGGCGAAGCAGCCGGACCACGAGGCACTCGTGAGCCGGCACGAAGGCCTGCGTTTCACGTACCGTGAATTGCAGGCCGCCGCCGACCGGCTCGCCAGCGCACTGCTGAAGACCGGCCTGCAGCCCGGGGACCGGGTCGGCATCTGGTCGCACAACAACGCGCCATGGATCCTGATGCAGATCGCGACAGCCAAGGTCGGGCTGGTGCTGGTCAACATCAACCCGGCCTACCGCACCTCGGAGGTCGAGTACGCGCTCAACAAGGTCGGCTGCAAGCTGCTCGTGACCATGGCGCAGTTCAAGACGAGCGACTACCTCGGCATGCTGCGCGAGCTGGGCCCGAAGCGGCTGCCGCTGCTGCAGCACACGGTGTGGATCGACAAGGCCGGCGATGCCGATCAGGCCGGCATGCAGCGCTTCTCGGAACTGCTGGCCAGCGGCGATCCGGAGGACGCGCGCGTCGCGCGGGTGGCGGCCACGCTGAAGGCGACGGACCCGATCAACATCCAGTTCACCAGCGGGACCACGGGCTTCCCCAAGGGCGCGACGCTCACCCACCGCAACATTTTGAACAACGGCTTCTTCGTGGGCGAGTGCATGCGCCTCACGCCGGCCGACCGGCTCTGCATCCCGGTGCCGATGTACCACTGCTTCGGCATGGTGCTGGGCGTGCTGGCCTGCCTCACGCACGGCAGCACCATCGTGTTCCCGAACGACGGCTTCGATGCATTGAGCGTGCTCGAGACGGTGCAGGCGGAGCAATGCACGGCGCTGCACGGCGTGCCGACCATGTTCATCGCCGAGCTCGACCATCCGCGCTTCGCCGAGTTCGATCTGAGCACGCTGCGCACCGGCATCATGGCCGGCACCGCCTGCCCGATCGAGGTGATGAAGCGCGTGGTCGACCGCATGCACCTGGGCGAGATCACCATCGCCTACGGCATGACCGAGAC
>SEGN01000143.1 GCA_004211245.1 Variovorax sp. | reverse complement strand
GTGCCGCTGGTCGTGCGCATGAAGGGCACCAACGAAGTCGAAGGCAAGAAGCTGCTGGCCGATTCGGGCCTGCCGATCATCAGCGCCGACACCATGGCGGACGCGGCCCAGAAGGTCGTTGCAGCAGTCAAGAAAGCCTGAGGAACCAGTCATGTCGATCTACATCAACAAAGACACCAAAGTCATCACGCAAGGCATCACGGGCAAGACCGGCCAGTTCCACACCGAGAAGTGTCAGGAATACGCGAACGGCAAGAACTGCTTCGTCGCGGGCGTGAACCCGAAGAAGGCCGGCGAGTCGATCTTCAACATCCCGATCTTCGGTTCGGTGAAGGAAGCCGCCAAGGAAACCGGCGCCACCGTGTCGGTGATCTACGTGCCGCCTCCGGGCGCCGCCGCCGCGATCTGGGAAGCCGTCGAGGCCGACCTGGACATGGCGATCTGCATCACCGAGGGCATCCCGGTGCGCGACATGCTCGAAGTTCGCAACAGGATGAAGGCCAAGGAAGCCGCGGGCGGCAAGAAGACCCTGCTGCTGGGCCCGAACTGCCCCGGCCTGATCACGCCCGACGAAATCAAGATCGGCATCATGCCCGGCCACATCCACCGCAAGGGTCGGATCGGTGTCGTGAGCCGCTCGGGCACGCTGACGTACGAAGCCGTGGCGCAACTGACCGAAATCGGCCTCGGCCAATCGTCGGCGGTCGGCATCGGCGGTGACCCGATCAACGGCCTGAAGCACATCGACGTGATGAAGGCCTTCAACGACGATCCGGACACCGACGCGGTCATCATGATCGGCGAAATCGGCGGCCCGGACGAAGCCGACGCGGCCCGCTGGTGCAAGGACAACATGAAGAAGCCGATCGTCGGCTTCATCGCCGGCGTGACCGCGCCTCCGGGCAAGCGCATGGGCCATGCCGGCGCGCTGATCTCGGGCGGTGCCGACACGGCCGAAGCCAAGCTCGCCATCATGGAAGAGTGCGGTTTCACCGTGACGCGCAATTTCTCGGAACTCGCCAAGCTGCTGAAGTCCCGGTTGTAAGAACCGGCTTCGGCAATCAGAAACCTCCCACAAAAGAAGAAGCGCTCGCGACCCCTCAGGTTGCGAGCGCTTTTTCAATACATAACAGACGTGGAGACGCCAAATGGAAATGCTTCAAAGTGCTGACTTCTGGATCGGACTGGTCAAGATTGTCTGGATCAACATCATTCTTTCGGGCGACAACGCGGTGGTGATCGCGCTCGCCGCCCGTTCGCTGCCGCCGCATCAGCAGCAGAAGGCCGTGCTGTTCGGCTCCGGCGCCGCCGTGGTGCTTCGCATCGTGCTCACGGTGGTGGCCGCCAAGCTGCTGGCGCTGCCCTACCTGCAGATCATCGGCGGCCTGCTGCTGCTGTGGATCGGCGTGCAGCTGCTCGGCGACGAGGAGGAGGACAACGGCGAAGCCAAGGAATACGGCACGCTGATGTCGGCGGTGCGCACCATCCTCATCGCGGATCTGGTGATGAGCCTCGACAACGTCATCGCGGTCGCCGCCGCGGCGCAGGGCAGCATGGTGTTGCTGGTGCTCGGCCTGGCGATCAGCATTCCGCTGGTGATCTTCGGCAGCACGCTCATGATCAAGCTGATGGAGCGCTTCCCGATCATCGTCATGATCGGCGCCGCGCTGATCGGCTGGGTGGGCGGGGAGACGATCGTCAACGACGTGTCGCTGCGAGGCGTGCTGGCCGCCAACCCGTGGCTGCACTACGCCGCCGCTGCAGCCGGCGCCGCCTTCGTGGTGGCGGCCGGCCGCATGTTGCAGAATCGCGCGCGCAGCGCACACTGAGTTCAACCAGCCCCCTTTCCATGCCCACCACGACCGCCGCAGCATCTCCCAAAAGTTCTTCGGCACTGCCATGGGATTTCGCGGCGCTCACCGACTCCGGGCGCGTGCGCGCCAACAACGAGGACGCACTTTCCTTCGACCCGGCACTCGGTCTGGCGATCCTGGCCGACGGCATGGGCGGCTACAACGGTGGGGAAGTGGCCAGCGGCATGGCCATCGCGTTGCTGCAGGCGAGCTTCGGGCGCTGGCTGGCGCACGCGGGCGCACAGGCCCACACGCGCGCAGTGCGGCGGGCGCTGCAGGCCGGCGTGGACGAAGCGAACGATGCCATCCTGGAAGCCGGTGTTGCAAATCTGCAACTTCAGGGCATGGGCACGACGCTGGTGTTGGCCGCATTCGGGCCGAAACGGGTCCTCGTCGGGCACATCGGCGACTCGCGTTGTTACAGGTTGCGCAACAGGAAGCTGGAGCAATTGACGCGGGATCACTCGCTGCTGCAGGAGCAGCTGGACGCCGGCGCGATCACGGCCGAGCAGGCTGCCCAGTCGCCGCACCGCAACCTCGTGACGCGTGCGCTGGGCATCGAGCGTCATGTCGATCTCGAAATGCACGAACACAATGTGCTGCCGGACGACCTCTACCTGTTATGTTCGGACGGGTTGAGCGAGATGGTTTCGGACGCGCAGATTTTCACGGTTTTGTTACAGGAAATCGGTCTGTCTGAAAAAGCAACACTTTTGGTTGCACTTGCGAACGAGAATGGCGGACGGGACAACATTTCCGTTGTTCTTGCCCGTGCCAACAGCCAACTGCTCGCTGCATAAGAACACACCGAGATCCAGGAGTCGGCCATGCCGAAAATGATCGTTTCGATCGACGGGGTCGTCATCAAAGAGGTGACGCTCGCCAAGGACCGCACCACGCTGGGACGGCGGCCCTACAACGACATCGTGATCGACAATCTCGCGATCAGCGGCGAGCACGCCGTCCTGCACATGATCGGCAGCGATGTCTATCTTGAAGATCTCAACAGCACCAACGGCACCTACGTCAATGCGCGCGCCATCAAGAAGCAGGCGCTGGAGCACAACGACGTCATCGAGGTCGGCAAGTACAAGATCCGCTACCTCGCCGGCGGCACCGTCACCGATACCGCGCCGGCGGTGCGCAGCTACATCGCTTCGCCGCCCGCGCCGATTCCCCTGTCGTCCGCGCCCACCGAAAACGCGCCGCTCGTCGCGCCGACCGGCATCGCCGTCATCCGTGTCCTTTCGGGCGCCGGTGCCGGCCGCGAGCTCTCCCTGCAGAAAGTCGTCACGACCATCGGCAAACCCGGCGTGGCCGTGGCGGCCGTCACGCGCCGCCTGCAGGGCTACGTGGTTGCCCCGATCGACGGCGGCACCGTGCTCAATGGCGAGCCCCTCGGCACCGACGCCGTCGCGCTGCAGGACGGCGACGTGCTCGAGCTCGGCGGCACGCGGATGCAGTTCGTCCACGGCTGACCGGCCGCGCCGCGCGCGATGAACCGGCTGCGCCGGCACCGCGCACGCATCGCCGTCACGTTGTTGCCGGTGCTGCTGGCACTCCTGCATGCCACCGGCGCATGGCGCCTGCCGCTGATCGAGCGGCTCGACAACATCGTCTACGACGCCCGCCTGCGTGCCGGCATGCCCCGCACGCTCGACCCGCGCATCGTGATCGTCGACATCGACGATGCCAGCCTCCAGCAGTTCGGCCAGTGGCCGTGGAGCCGCGACAAGCTCGCCCGCCTGACCCGTGAACTCGCCGAGCGGCAACAGGTCGCAGTGATCGGCTTCGACGTGGTGTTCGCCGAACCCGACCAGAGCGCCGGCCTGCAGGCGCTCCGGCAGCTGGCCCAGGGCGCGCTCCGCAACGACACTGCTTTTGCCGCCGAGCTGGAACGCCTGGCGCCCGAGCTCGACCGGGACGCTGCGTTTGCCGACGCCCTGAAAGGCCGTCCCGTCGCCCTCGGCTACTACCTCACGCGCAGCGAAGCGCCGCGCGCCCGTGGCCAGATGCCGTCGCCCCTTTGGCCGCCCGATGCACTGCCGGACGGTGGCGTCTACGCCACGCGATGGAACGGCTATGGCGCCAACCTTCCTGCGCTGGCCGCCGCGGCGCCCGCCGCCGGCTTCATCAATTCGGCGGTCCATGCAGACGAGGACGGCACCATCCGCGCGGTGCCGCTGCTGGCACGCTACGACCGCCCGGCCGACCTCGCGGCCGGCGCGCCGTCGGGCTACTACGAATCGCTCGGCCTTGCGGTCTACCGCCTGGCCACCGGATCCGGCCCGGTGCGGCCCGTGCTCCGCGGCGACCGCGAAACGCAGCCATTGCTCGAGGCGCTGGTGCTCGGCCAGGGCGCCGACCGACGCGTGGTGCCGGTCGACACCCGGGCCAGCGCGCTCGTGCCGTTTCGCGGCCCGGCCGGCGCCGGGGGCGGCTCGTTCCGCTACGTGACGGCCGGTGATGTCCTCGCCGGCCAGCTCCCCGCGGGCGAACTGCGCGGCAAGCTCGTCCTCGTCGGCGCCACTGCGCCCGGGCTGCAGGACTTGCGCGCCACGCCGGTGAGTGCCAACTACCCCGGCGTCGAGGTGCATGCCAATGTCGTGTCGGCGCTGCTCGACGGGCGCATGCTCGCAGTGCCTGCCGACGCGGCCGGCTACGACGTGGCGATGCTCACCCTTGCCGGCCTGGTGCTGGCGGTCGGCCTGAGCTTGCTGTCCGCGCCCACCGCCGCAGTGCTCGCCGTCGCGACCGGCGCAGTGATGGTCGGGCTCAATACCTGGCTGCAGGCCGAAGCGCGGCTCGTCATGCCGCTTGCGGCGGGCCTGCTCATGGTGGGCCTGGCCTTCGGCCTCAACATGAGCTGGGGCTATTTCGTGGAAGAGCGCGGCCGGCGCGGGCTGGCGCGGCTGTTCGGCACCTATGTGCCGCCGCAACTGGTCGACGAAATGCTCGAGCGCCCGCAGCACTACAGCATGCGTGCCGAAAGCAGGGAGCTCACCGTGATGTTCTGCGACATGCGCGGGTTCACCCAGCTGTCCGAACAGATGGCGCCGGTCGAGCTGCAGGCCTTCTTGAACGAGGTCTTCAGCCGGCTCACCGAAATCATCAGCGCGCACCGCGGCACCGTCGACAAGTACATGGGCGATTGCGTCATGGCCTTCTGGGGCGCCCCGGTCGACATGCCCGATCACGCCACGCTCGCCGTGCAGGCGGCCATCGACATGGCGGCCGCGGTGCGCCAGATCGACCAGGCGCACCAGGCCCGCGGACTGGCGGGCATCAGCGTCGGCATCGGCCTCAACACCGGGGTGATGAGCGTCGGCGACATGGGCTCGGCCGTGCGCCGCAGCTACACCGTGGTCGGCGATGCGGTCAATCTCGCATCACGGCTCGAAGGATTGAGCGGCCACTACGGCGTGGAAATCGTGGCCAGCCGCGCCACCCAGCAGGCCGCGCCCGCCTGGGCTTGGCAGGAGCTCGACCGGGTGCGCGTCAAGGGCAAGCAGGAAATCGTCACCATCGCCACCCCGCTGGCGCCGGCCGCTGCGCTGACCGCTTCGCAGCGCGACGAGCTGGAGGCCTGGGCCGGCGTCCTGCTGGCGTACCGTGCGCAAGATACCGTTGCCGCCACCGCGGCGTTGGCCCCCCTGACGGCGAGGTCTGCGAAAAAAGTCCTTTACCGTCTGTATACAGAACGTTTAGCCTCGATGGCGTTGCAGCCCAAGATCCAGAACTGGGACGGCGCAACCCGGTTCGAATCGAAGTGATGCAACACAAGGGTTTCGCAAAGATGCAGGTGCGTGTGCTGGGCTGCTCGGGCGCCATTGCCAAGGACTGCCGCACGACCTCGTTCCTCGTCGACAGCGATCTGCTGGTCGACGCCGGAACCGGCGTGGGCGACCTCACGCTCGAAGAAATGGCCCTCATCGACGACGTGGTGCTCACCCACTCGCACATCGACCACACCGCCGCCCTGCCCCTGATGATCGACGCCGTGGCCAGCCGCCGCAGCCAGCCGCTGCGCGTGCACGCCCTGCGCGCCACCGTCGAGGCGCTGCGCGCGCACGTGTTCAACAACATCATCTGGCCCGATTTCGCGAACATTCCGAGCACCGAGGCGCCCTTCGTCACCTTCCACGACATCGCCATCGGCCAGACGCTGCAGCTCGGCAGCCGCAATCCCAAGCACCTCGAAGTGCTGCCGGCCGTGCACACCGTGCCGGCCTGCGGCTACGCCATCCGGCGCGCCGAAGGCGGCCCGCACTGGGTCTTCAGCGGCGACACCGAGCGCAACGCGCCCTTCTGGCAACGCCTGAACCAGCTCGACGTCGGCATGCTCGTCATCGAAACCGCCTTCAGCGACCGCGAGCAGGCCCTGGCCCGGCGCAGCCTGCACCTGTCACCCGCCGCCCTGGCGGACGAGCTCGCGCAAATCGGCCCCGGCAAGCGCTACCCCATCTACATCACCCACACCAAGCCGGCCGAAACCGAAGAAATCATGAGCCAGATCGACGCGTTTGCCGACGGCTGGCAGATGCACGGGCTGGAGCAGCGGGACATCCGGTGGCTGCAGGCGGCGGCGGTGTTGACGCTGTAGCGCAGCGCTCAAGGCCCGGCGCAGCCGCGCAACACGCATTGCGCCCTTGCGGCCCCCACCTCCTGCTGGATGGCGTTGGTGCGCGCAATGCAGCGCGACGCGGCGGCATTGGTCTCGCCCAGCGTGCTCTGCTGGAACACCGCCCCGCTGATGCTGCCGTTGGGGCCGCCCCTCGAAAAGCTCACCCCGAAATTGCGCTCGCACGACGCCTGCTGGTTGGCAAGCTGTGCCAGCTTGTCGCGCAGCACGTAGGCGGCGTCGCGGCGCAGGCGCTCGGCCTCCATCACATCGAGCTTTTCCTGGTCGGTCGAACCCGTGGCGGCGGACGCTGCGGCCATGGGCGCGGGCGCCGCCACGGGTTCTGCGGTCGCTTCCGCTGACGGCGTGCGAATCACGGTCTGCACGGCACCCGGCTGGCACGGCTGCTCCTGAAACGTCGTCTTCCTGTCCGCCACGCACTTGTACATGGCTTGCGCCGGCACGGTCGCCAGGAGCAATGGCAGCAAGAGCCAGTGCCAAGAAAGTCGAAGGCCTGGTGGGGCGGGCATGAGGCAGTCCTGAAAGGTCACCGGCAACGGAGCCGCGAGTCTAGCCCTGCGGAAGGCTCGGAGAAAGCCGACACATTTGGGCAGATTGCCAAAAATTGTCACCCCTCGCGCGGCCTGGCCACCAAGTTATGTCACACGTTGTAACTCGGATGTGAACAAATCCGCACGAAACGGCCTGTGGTCGGGGTGGCACGCCGTGGCATGGATGCTGCGGATAGAGAAGCGTACCGGGGAGGTTCCCGGTCTCTTCAACCAACCTGGAGTTTCCTCAAATGACCCGTCGCAACATTGCACGCCGCGCTCAGGCCGGC
>SEGN01000567.1 GCA_004211245.1 Variovorax sp. | reverse complement strand
CTGTTCGACCGGCCCGGCAATCTGTTCGTCGCCCAGTTCATCGGCTCGCCCTCGATGAACGTGCTGGCCGGCACCGCGCGCCAGGCCGGAGGGGAGCGGTACGTCGAAGCGCAGGGCGCACGCTGGCCGTTGCCGCCCGAGGCGAAGGTGACCGATGGACAGGCCGTGCACTACGGCGTGCGGCCGACCGATCTGGCGCTGTCTCCAACGGGCCAGGGCATTGCCGCGCAGGTGGTGGTGGTGGAGCCGACCGGTGCCGAGACGGAGCTGCTGCTGCAGATCGGCTCGGAGAAGATGGTGTTGGTCATGCACGGTCGCGCGGACGTGGGCCCGGACGACACGGTGCACCTTGCGCTGGATGCGGCCAATGCCCATGTGTTCGACGGCGCCAGCGGCGCACGGCTGGGCTGAGGAGCACGCGATGGCATCGTTCACCCGCGTGGTCCTTTTCACCGACACCGACGGCCGCGCCCGTTTCCGCGAAGAAGCCGTCGATCTGCCCGAGGGCACGCCGAGTTCGCAGCTGTCGGCACTGTTCCCGTCGGACGGCTTCCAGCTGCGCCACAGCCCCGTTGGCTTTCGCAGCAGCTTCCATTGCACGGTCACGCCGCAATGGGTGGTGATCCTGCAGGGGCAGATGGAGATCGGCCTGCAGGACGGCAGTTCGCGTGTGTTCCGGCCCGGCGACCACTTCTACTCCGACGACCGGCTGCCCGACGGCGCGAGCTTCGACGCCGCGGTGCACGGCCACTGGAGCCGGCAACTCGGCGACGCGCCGCTGGTCACGATGTTCGTGCGCGGAGGGTGACGCGATGGCCCGACTCTCCGACGCCGAAGTCCGGCACTACGAGGCCGAAGGCTATGTGATCCCGCAATTCAGGCTTTCGCCTGCGCGGGTGGCGCTGATGCGCGACGCGCTCGATGCGCTGATTCGCGACAACCCCGGCGTGCGCCCGGAAAAGCTGGTGTCGGCCCACGTCGAAGGCGACAACGGCGAAGGCGTGCGCGGCAGCCGCGCCTTTCTCGACCTGGCGATGGACCCGGAGATCGTCGAACTGGTGTCGGGCGTGATCGGCGAGGACGTGATCCTCTGGGGTTGCCATGTGTTCTGCAAGCCGGCGAGCGAAGGCTACGAGACGCCCTGGCATCAGGACGGCCACTACTGGCCGATCCGGCCGCTCGCCAACTGCACCGTCTGGGTGGCGCTCGAAGAATCGAGCATCGAGAACGGCTGCCTGCGCGTCATTCCGCGCTCGCACATCGGGCAGGTGCTGCACGACCATCTGCACGAAGACCGCACCGACCTCACGCTCAACCAGCGCATGGCGGAGGGCAGCTTCGACGAGCGCACGGCGGTCGACCTGGAGCTCGAACCGGGGCAGATGTCGTTGCACGACGTCTACATGGTGCACGGCGCCAAGGCCAACACGTCCACGAGGCGGCGCACCGGCGTGGCGCTGCGCTACATGCCCGCGACCTCGGTGTTCGAGCGCGATCTGCGACCGGTCGACGGCAAGTCGGGCGTCGCGGTCGATTTCGC
>SEGN01000142.1 GCA_004211245.1 Variovorax sp. | reverse complement strand
TCCGAGCGATCTCGAGGCCGTGCTGCGCGCCCACGCGGCGGTGGCCGACGTGGCCGTGGTCGGGGTGCCCTCCGCGCAGTGGGGCGAGACGCCGGTGGCCTTCGTGGTGCGCCGGCCCGGAGACACCACCGACGCCGACGCGCTGCTGCAATGGGCCAACGCCCGGCTCGGCAAGACCCAGCGCCTCGCGGCCCTGCGCCTGATCGACGAACTGCCACGCAGCGCGATCGGCAAGGTGCTCAAGCGCGAACTGCGCGACACCTTTTCCGGTTGAACTGTGCAGCGGCCGATCCCATGAAATCCCTGCGCGGCCAGCTCGTCTTCTTCTGGCTTCTGCTGTTCAGCGTGTGCGTCGCGCTCGCGGTGTTGATGGTCACGCTCTACCGCAGCAGCGCCGGTGCGCAGGTGGCCGAAGGGCGTGCCGTGGCCGAGCAGTCGTGCCGCGCGATCGCGGCGCGCTATGCCAAGTCGGTGCCGGACGCGACGCAGGCCCGGCCGCAGCTCGACCTGCTGCAGGTTCTGCTGCAACTGGTGCTGATCGAGGCGCCGCATGTCGAAGGCGGCATCTGGCAGGCCTCCGGCGGGATGCTCGCCTATGCCTACCCCACCTACGAAGGCAGCGGCGTCAAACACGACGTTCCGCCGGCCGAGCAGCCGCTCATCGTCGAACTCGCGCAGCAGGCCGCGCGCACGCAGCAGCCGCAGACCGATGTGGTGCGCGGCAGCCGCGAGGCCTTGATCGTGTCGTCCTGCCCGCTCGCGGCGCCGGGCAAGGATCTCGCCGCGTGGACGATGACGCGCACCCATGCCGGCGCGCTCGCGGCGCAGAACAGCCTGCGCACCGGCCTCGCCGTGCTGATGGGCGTTGTGCTCGCGTCGGGCCTCTGGCTCGGTCTGATCCTGCTGCGCGGACTGCGCCACGTGCAGCGCCTCGAAGCGCGCCTGGCCCAGGCCGAAGGGGATGCGGTGCCGGTACTCGAGCGCACCGGCGTGCGCGAGCTCGACCGCATCGTCGACGGTTTCAACCGCCATCGCCTGCGCTTCGAGGAAGCGCGCGCGCAGGTGCGCAAAGCCGCGCAGCAGCGCAGCCGCGACCAGCGCCTGGCCGCGCTGGGTCGCATGACCGGCGGCATCGCGCACGAGATCCGCAACCCTATCGCGGCCATGCGCCTGAAGGCCGAGAACGCGCTGGCCGCCGCGCCCGAGCGTCAACCCGAGGCGTTGCGCGCGATCGTCGGCCAGATCGACCGGCTCGAGGGCCTGGTGCAAAGCCTGCTCGCGCTGGTACAGCCAGTGACGCTGCTACCGCAGACGGTCGACCTGCCGGAATGGCTCGAAGAACGCCGCCTGGCCATCGCCGCCCGCGCCGCCGGGAAGGACGTACGCATCGACGTGCGGCACGCCGGTGCGGCGCATGCGGTGTTCGATCCGGTGCATCTCGCGCGCGCCGTCGACAACCTGCTCGACAACGCGGTGCGGCATGTGGCGCGTGGCGGCGCCGTCGTGCTCGACGCCGCCGCCACGGGCGGCCGCTCGTCGTGCGCGTCGACGACGACGGCCCCGGCGTGCCGGAATCGCTCCAGCCGCAGCTGTTCGAGCCTTTCGCGACCGGCCGTGCCGACGGCACGGGCCTGGGACTGGCGCTGGCACGCGAAGTGGCGCTTGCGCACGGCGGCGAGCTGCGCCACGTCGCGCTGCATCCGGGCACCCGCTTCGAACTGGAACTGCCATGGCGCGCCTCCTGATCGTCGACGACGACAACGCGTTTCGCGAGACCCTCGCCGAGACGCTGCAAAGCCTCGGCCACGACACCGTCGAAGCGTCGCGCGGAGACGACGCCATCGGCGCGATGCGGCTGGCGCGCTTCGACGCCGTGTTCCTCGACCACCGCATGCCCCGCATGGACGGCCTGCAGACGCTCGCTGCCATGCAGGCACAGCTTGCGCGCGTGCCGCCCGTCATCGTGCTCACGGCCTATGCGAGCGGCGGCAACACGATCGAGGCGATGCGGCTCGGTGCGTTCGACCACCTTGCCAAGCCGATCCGCCGCGACGCGGTGATCGACGTGCTGGCGCGCGCGCTGCATGCCGAGGCCCCGGCCGCAGCCAGCGCACCTGTCAGCGACGAGGAAGACGAACTGATCGGCCCGGGCGACGCGATGCGCGAGGTGCACAAGCGCATCGGCCTCGCTGCGGCAAGTTCGGCACCGGTGCTGGTGCTGGGCGAAACCGGCACCGGCAAGGAGATGGTGGCCCGCGCGCTGCACCGCCACTCGGCCCGCGCCGACGCGCCTTTCGTCGCGATCAACTGCGCTGCCATTCCGAAGGAGCTGCTCGAGAGCGAACTGTTCGGCCACGTGCGCGGCGCCTTCACCGGCGCCATCGGCGAGCGCCCGGGCTGCTTCCGTGCAGCCGATGGCGGCGTGCTGCTGCTCGACGAGATCGGCGACATGGCACTCAACGTGCAGGCCAAGATCCTGCGCGCGCTGCAGGAGGGCGAGGTCACGCCGCTCGGCAGCCACCGCACGGTGAAGGTCGACGTGCGCGTGGTCGCGGCCACGCACCGCGACCTAGCCGCGGCCGTGCGCGATGGCAGCTTTCGCGAAGACCTCTTCTATCGCCTGAACGTGCTCGCGATCCGCGTGCCCCCGTTGCGCGAGCGGCTCGCCGACATCATTCCGTTGGCCGAGCATTTCCTGCGCCGCGCAGCCGCGCCCGAGGCGCCGAAAGCGCTGTCGGCGCCGGCTGCGCAGTGGCTGGTGCGCCACCGCTGGCCCGGCAACGTGCGCGAGCTGCGCAACCTGATAGAACGTTGTCACGCGCTCTCGCGGCACCGCGTGATCGGCGCCGCGGACCTGACCGGCGAGGCACGCGATGCGCCGTCGCCGATTTGCGACGGCGGTGCATTGCCGTCCGACTGGCTCGACGGCGAAATGCCAGCGGCCGTCGAGCGACTGGAGCGCCTGCTCATCGCGCACGCGTTGAATGAAACCCTCGGCAACCGCGCCGAAGCCGCACGTCGGCTCGGCATCCACCGCCAACTGCTCTATCGCAAGATGGCTCAATACGGCCTCGACTGAATTCCTGCGCATGTCCGACGCCACAACTGCCCGCCCCACCCCTCCCGCCAACAGTTCTGAAAATACGGAAGGCGGCGGGAACGGTCTGCTCTGGGTGCTGGTCGCCGTGGCGATCGCTTTCGCGTTCTTCCGGCCGCGCGCGCCGATGGACTACCTGAAGCTGGTCGACTGGCAAACGGTCGGCGCGCTGGCCGGGCTGCTGGCGATCACGCAGGGTGTCGAGAAGAGCGGCATGCTGCAGGCGACCGCACAACGGCTGCTCGGCCGGATGACCAACCTGCGCAGCCTGGCGCTCCTGCTGACCGCCGGCGCGGCGGCGTTGTCGGCACTGGTCACCAACGACGTGAGCCTGTTCCTGCTGGTGCCGCTGACCCGCGTGCTGGCCACGCAAGCCCATCTGCCGCTGGCCCGGCTGGTGGTGCTGGAGGCGTTGGCGGTCAACGCCGGCTCGGCGCTGACACCGATCGGCAATCCGCAGAACCTCTACCTCTGGCACCGCTCGGGCGACAGCTTTCTCGGCTTCATGGGCATGATGGCGCCCACCGTCGCCATCATGCTGTTCTGGCTTTTCGTGGCGGTGTGGCTGCTGGTGCCGCGCACGCCGATCGCGCTCAAGCCCGCAGCAGAATCGGCGCCGGTTCAACCCCGGTTGTTGACGCTGGCGGGCGTGCTGTTCGTCGCCTTCGTGATTGCGCTCGACCGGCACTGGCTGCTGGCGGGCCTTGGCGTGGTGTTCGGCGCGTTCCTGCTGCTCTACCCGCGGGTATTGCGGGGCGTCGACTGGGCGCTGCTGGCGATCATCGCGTTGATGTTCGTGGACTTGCGACAGCTTGCCGAGCTGCCGGCCATTGCCGCGCAGTTGAAGCAGTGGCCGATCGCCGAAGGCTGGCGCGCCTACCTCGCCGCGATCGTCACCTCGCAATTCATCAGCAACGTGCCGGCCGCGATCCTGCTCGACGGCCCGGTGCGCGACCTGCCCGCGCTGGCGGCCGGCGTCAGCGTGGGCGGCTTCGGCTGCGTGCTGGGCTCGCTGGCCAACCTGATCGCGCTGCGGCTCGCCAGGCTGCCGAACGGCCTGCGCGAGTTCCACAAGATCAGCATCCCGTTCCTGCTGGTCTGCGCCGCCTCGGCCTTGCTGCTGCGGCTGGGCTGAAGCGTCCGGAAAGCGGACACCGACCTGTCCGCAGGTCATGCAGCGGGCACTGGCCAATCAACGCAAGTCGTTGATTTCAAAGGAATCGATTGCTGGCACGGCGCTTGAGATGTTGAAGCATCTCAACCAGGAGCCCGCCATGCGATTCCATCCATTCCATCCTCGTGCCGCCGCGTTCGCGGCCCTCGTGCTGTACGGCGCCAGCGCCCTCGCGCAAACGCCGCCACCCCCGCCGTCCGGCGCTCCTGCACCGGTGGTCACCGGCCGCATCCAGCAATGGCTGATCAACCCGAACGGCGACGTCGACGGACTGCTGCTCGCCGACGGCACGCAGGTCGCATTCCCGCCGCACCTGTCGGCCACGGTGCAGCAGACGATGAAACCCGGCGACACCGTGCAGGTGGCCGGCTGGCGCGCGCCCAATGTGTCGGTGGTGCGCGCCGCGACGCTGACTGCCACCGCCAGCGGCCGCAGCGTGAGCGACCAGCCACCCGGCTTCGGCGCGATGCCGCCGCGCCCGCGCGAGCCGGGTGCGCTGACGGCGATGAGCGCCAGCGGCCGCGTCGCACGCCTGCTCTATACCGACCGCGGCGACGCCAACGGCGTGGTGCTCGACAACGGCACCATCGTGCGCTTTCCACCGCATGTGGGTGCGCAACTCGCACCGACCCTGCAGGCCGGCAGCACGCTGCATGCCAAAGGCTGGGGCAGCCGCGGCGCCCAGGGCAGCGCGCTCGAAGCCACGGCCATCGGCACCACGGCCGATGGCATGCGCGAGCTGTTCGCCGGCCCCGGCAGCGAACCGCCGCCGCCGCGTGCGCCACGCGGCCCGCGCGCAGAACGTCCGTTGCCGCCGCCGCCTGCCTCCTGATCTTCTTCAACACACAGTCCATAGAAAGCAACCCATGCCGCATCCCCATCACGAGATCGACGTCTGGTCGGTCGAAGGCCGCTTCCAGCACCTGATCTACAGCCCCAAGGGCACCATCGAGGGCGTGCTGATCAACACCGATGGCGTGCCCACGCAGTTCGTCACCGATCCGCACGACCCGGGCGTCGCGGAGCAGCTCACCGGACTGCGCGCCGGGCAGACACTGGTGATCGAAGGCACCGACCCCGGCCTGTCGTCCAAAGGCGAGCCGGCGCACTCGGTCTATGTCTTCGAACGCCTGGCTTCGGTCGACGGCAAGGCGCCGAAGGCAGCGCGCGCAAGCGAAGACGCCGCCGGCACGGTGGTTCGCCTCAACTACGCCAGGCACGGCGCCGCCAACGGCGTGGTGCTCGACAACGGCGACTTCGTCCACACCCGGCCGGACGGCTTCGAGCGCCTTGGCCTGAAGGTGGGCGACAAGGTGAAGGCGCAAGGGGCGGCGCGGCCCCTGGTCACCGGCACCGGCCGCGTGATCGAGGCGCGCAGCGTCAACGGCAAGCCGGTCGCACCGGCGCACTGACGGCAGACCGGCGATGCGTGGCCAATCGACTTCCCTGGTGGCGCTGACCTGGCTGGCGTTCTTCATGGCCGACGTGCGCGACGGCCTCGGGCCTTTCCTGGCGACCTACCTGCAGAAAAGCCAGGTGCAGCAGGAGTTGATCGGCTACACGATGACCGCAGGTGGCCTGGCCGCCGTGGCCATGACGCCGTTCGCGGGCGCGTGGGTCGACCGTTCGAGCGCCAAGCGGACGATGACGGTGGTCGCCGCGCTGGCCATCGTCGCTGCCAGTGCGGTGGCCTTCACCACGCTGTCGGGCCCGCTGCTGATCGCCTCGCAGGTGGTCACCGGCATCGCCGGTGCCGTGCTGGCCGCGACCATGGCCGCGCTGACCCTGGGCCTTGCCAGATCCGCAGGCTTCAAGCATCAGACCGGCCGCAACGAGGCTTTCAGCCACGCGGGCAACATGATCTCGGCCGTCGGCGCCGGACTCGTCGCCCACCTGTTCGGCGCGCCCTGGATGTTGGCCGTGATGGCCGGCATGACGGTCGGTGCGCTGCTCGCGGTGCGGGCCATTCGCGCGTCCGACATCGACCACGAGGCCGCGCGCGGCGACGAGCCGCAGGACGCGCCTCCGCCGGTGACCGACGCGCAGGGCCACGCGCCGGTCCGCGCGCTGTTGCGCAACCGGCCGCTGTTGCTGTTCGCGTTGACCTGCGCCTTCTTCCATCTCGGCAACGCCGCGATGCTGCCTTTGCTGAACCAGCGGCTGGCGGCAACCGTGGCCGATTCCGCGCCGCTGCTCTGGACGGGCATCGCGATCGTGGTCGCGCAGGTCACCATGATCCCGGTCGCGCTCTGGGTGTCGCGCAGCCGGCGCTTCGATGTCGCCTGGTTCGTCTATGCCGCCATCCTCGTGCTGCCGCTGCGCGGCGCCCTGGCGTATGCGTTCACCAGTGCCTGGAACAACATTCCGGTGCAGATCCTCGACGGTCTCGCGGCCGGTGCGCTCGGCGTGGCCACGCCCCTGCTGGTGCAACGCTACACGCGCGGCAGCGGGCGTTTCAACACCGCGCTGGGCTTCGTGATGGCGCTGCAGGGCGTCGGCGCCGCGCTCAGCCCGGGCATGGCCAACGCCGTGGTCGGCGCGGGTCAGCACTTCGGCATTGCTTTCGTGGCACTGGCCGCTGCGTCTGTGCTGGCGCTGCCGGTGTTCTGGCTCGCGCAACGCAGCCAGCAAGGGGGCGGGCAGTCGCCCGCTCCCTTGCTTACCAGCGCACCTTGACGCCGACGCTGCCGCTGACGCCGCTCTTCACGCGCGTGTTGCCGCCCGAAGCCCACAGCTTGCCGATTTCGCCATAGAGGCTGGTCGTGGGCCCGAGCGCCAGGGTGGCGCCGGCCGCGAGTTCGCTGCTGGTGCCGCCGGTCCGGGTCAGGATGTCCGTATACGCCGCCGGGCCGGTAAAGCGTGCGACATCGGTGCCCTTGCGGCTGCTGTAGACGTTGAAGCGGCCATAGGGTTGCAGCGTCCCCAGCCCGGTCGCAATCTCGCCCTTGACGCGCACGCCGGCGCGCAACAGCCAGCCACCCTCGGTGTCCTGGCGAACCTGAGCGCCGGACAGCGCCACGTCATCCAGGTCGATGCGCTGATGCACGAGCTGCAGCTGCGGCTCGAT
>SEGN01000141.1 GCA_004211245.1 Variovorax sp. | reverse complement strand
CCCACGAAGGGCTCGAGCACCTGCATCCCGGCGTAGCCGAAGGTGCCATGCTGCAGGTGCCAGAGAATCACGTCCCGCTGGCCCAGCAGGCCGTCGGCTTCCATCATGTCGGGAAAGCATCCGGTGGTGAATGCCAGCATTGCCTTGCGTCCCTTGAGCCCGCCGTTGTCGAAGCGCATGCCGCCGGCACCGTAAACGGTGCCGTTGACGAACACGCGATCGATCCAGCCTTTCAGGATGGCGGGCACCGAGAACCACCAGAGCGGGAACTGCAGGATCAGCAGATCGCAGGCCTGCAGCTTGTCCAGCTCGGCCTGAATATCGGGGCTGAAGGTGCGGCGCTGCGACGATTGCTTCTGCTCCCGGTCGTACTGCAGCGCATCCGGAAACCGGCGCTCGGTGAAGTCGTCACCGTTGGCCACAGGCTGGAAGCCCATTGCGTACAGGTCGCTCACCACGACCTGGTGCCCATCCGAGCGCAGCGTCTGGACGGAGCGGTCCAGCAGCGCACGGCCGAATGACCGCGGCTCCGGGTGGGCGTAGACGATGAAAACGTTCATTGGCAGGGTCCTTCAAAACGACGATCGCTTCGAATAATAGACCGACGTGACGGCTTATTAAACACGAATCTCGCGGCCCCGCCCAGGCCAGTTCTCTATCGCCTCCCGGTCAGGTCCGCGACATCGCTTCGAAGGCCCGCAGGTCGAACCCTTGCGCGGCCGCTTCACGCGGCGCCAATGTCGGGCGGCGCGCCAGCAGCTTGCGCGCCGCCATGTGATCGCCCGCGCTGTTGACCGATTCCACCGCGATCAATTGCTCGTCCTTGAAGCACAGCACCGAGAACTGGTTCGCGGCCTGGTTGCCGACGATCACGGTGGCATCGGTGCCATGCGAGAGTCCGGCGATCTGCAGTCGCAACGCACCCTGGTCGGACCAGAACCAGGGCATGGCGCCATAGGCCTGCGGCGGCTTGCCGGCCAACCGGACCGCCACGCAGCGCGCCTGGTCGGCAGCGTTCTGGACCGATTCGAGACGCAGGCGCCGGCCGGCGTGCCGGCTCGGAAAGGACGCACAGTCGCCGATCGCGGAAATCGAAGGGTCCGAGGTCAGAAGGTCGCCGTCGACCTTGATGCCGTTCTCGATCTCGAGGCCGGCCTCGGCTGCCAGGTACGCATTGGGAAGCACGCCCACGCCCACCATCACGAGATCGGCCGGAAGGCGCAGGCCGCCGGTCGTGACGACGTGCGCGACCCGTCCGTCCACACCTTCGATGTGCGACAACCCCTGCCCGAAATCGAATCGCACGCCGCGGGCCTCGTGTTCCGCGCGGAAGCGTGCCGAAGTCTCTGCCGAGACCGCGCGCGCCATGGGCCGGCCCTCGAGTTCCAGCACGTGCACGCTGCAGCCCTGGGCGCTCGCCACGGCGGCGAACTCCAGACCGATGAAGCCGGCGCCGCACACGATCACGTGGTGCGCCGATGCGAAGCGCTGCATGACACGGTCCGCATCCGCGAGCGTGCGCAGCCCGAACACGCCCTCCAGGTCAGCGCCGGGCACGGGGAGTTCGCGATTGTGCGCGCCGAGTGCCAGCACCAGATGGTCATAGGGCAGGTGCGTGCCGCTTGCCAGCGCGACGCTCCGGTTGGTACGGTCGATCGCGACGACGCGGCCCTGGACCAGCGTGATGTCGTGTTCCTCGAAGAACTTCTGCGACCGGAACGAGAGCGCGCTGGCGTCGAGCTTGCCGAGAAGGTACGCCTTGGACAGCGGCGGCCGCTGGTAGGGCAACCCCGCTTCATCGCCGATCAGCACGATCTTTCCGTGATAGCCCTCCTGACGCAGCGAGGCAGCCAGCTGAAAGCCGGCCTGGCCCGCGCCGACGATGGCAATCGAACTGAGCATGTGCGAATCTCCTGCCCGAAGTGTTGTCGAAGATGCGGACGATGACCGTCCCCTGCGGCGGGGACATACAGGGCGACGCGTCTGGTCTAGATTCATCGCCATCAAGCCAAGGAACCCACCCATGACCATCGAAGCAGTCGGACTGGCCGAAGCGCCCGTCCTGGATGTCGATCCGTACGCGATGGAGATGTTGCGCGATCCCTACCCCTTCCAGCAGGCGCTGCGCGACGCAGGACCGGTGGTCTTTCTCAAGCCCCACGGCGTTTACGCGGTCGGCCGACATGCCGAGGCGAAAGTGGTGCTGGCCGATTTCGAGCGATTCATCACTTCCGGCGGCATCGGCCTTCAGGACATCCGCAAGCCGGGCGACTTCCGCATCCCGAGCCGGCTGCTCGAGATCGACCCGCCCGATCACACGCGTGTGCGCGCTGCGGTGACCAAGGTGCTGTCGCCGCTCGTGATCCGCAAATGGAAGGAAGGCTTCGCCGAAAAGGCGGAGGCCCTGGTCGACAAGCTGATCGACATGCGCGAGTTCGACGGCGTCGAGCATTGCGCGGAGGCGTTCGTGCTGCAGGCCTTTCCTTCGGCGGTCGGCGTGGTGCTGCCGCGCACCGAGACGCTCGCCATCGGCGAGATGCGCTTCAACCAGAGCGGGCCGAAGAACGACCTCTACAACGAAGCGATGGCCAAGGCGCAGCCCTATCTCGCATGGTTCGAGCAAACCGTGCAGCGCGATGCCGTGCTGCCCGGCTCGATCGCCGAGATGCTGTTCAAGGTCGAGGACACGGGTGAGCTCGAGTCCGGCGTGGCTTCGAACATCATCCGCAGCTTCGTCGGCGGCGGGACCGACTCGACCATCGCGGGGATCGGCTTCGCGCTGCACCAGCTCGCACGCAACCCGGCGCAGTGGGCCAAGGTGCACGCGGAGCCTGCCAAGGTCAAGGCAGCCTTCGAAGAAGGCATCCGGCACGAGTCGCCCTTCCAGGTGACGTACCGCACGACGGCCGGGCCGACGGAGTTGGCCGGCATCCGGCTGCAGGGCGATACCAAGATCGGCGTCTGGCTCGGCGCCGCCAATCGCGATCCGCGTCAATGGGACGCGCCGGACCACTACGACATCGATCGGCCGCAACTCGCAGGGACGCACACCGCGATGGGCACCGGCGCGCACGCCTGCATCGGGCAGATGATCGCGCGTGGCGAGTCGGAGGCGCTGCTCGGCGCGCTGGCACGGCGTGTCAGGCAGGTGTCGCTGACCGCGCCGGCCACCTACCGGCCCATCAATCAGATGCGCACGCTCGACAGATTGCCGCTGCGCGTCGAGCCTAAATAGCGCCATGAAGAAAAACTCTGACGATTCCCCATCGACCGGGCCGCTCGCCGGCCTCAAGGTGCTGGAGATGGGCCAGCTCATCGCGGGTCCTTTTGCGGCCCGGACGCTGGCCGACTTCGGTGCCGACGTGGTCAAGATCGAGCCCCCCGGCATGGGCGACCCGTTGCGCAAGTGGCGCATGCTGAAGGACGGCACGTCCGTCTGGTGGCAGGTTCAGTCGCGCAACAAGCGTTCGGTCGCGCTCGACCTCCGGGAGCCCGACGCCCAGGAGATCGTGCGCAGGCTCGCCGCCGAGTCCGACGTGCTGATCGAGAACTTCCGGCCCGGCGCGCTCGAAGGCTGGGGTCTCGGGCCCGAGTCGCTGCTGGAAGCCAACCCGGCATTGATCGTGCTGCGCGTGAGCGGCTACGGGCAGACCGGCCCCTACCGCGACCGACCCGGCTTCGGCGTCGTCGCCGAGGCGATGGGCGGCCTGCGCCACCTGACCGGTGAACCCGGGCGCGTGCCGGTGCGCGTCGGCGTTTCGATCGGCGACACGCTGGCGGCACTGCACGGCGTGATCGGGATCCTCATGGCGCTGCAGGAGCGGCAGCGTTCGGGTCGCGGGCAGGTCATCGACGTCGCGCTGTACGAAGCGGTCTTCAACATCATGGAAAGCCTGCTGCCCGAGCACGACGCCTTCGGCGCGGTGCGCGGTGCGGCCGGCAGCGCCCTGCCCGGCATCGCGCCCTCCAACGCCTATCTCTGTGCCGACGGCGGCTATGCGCTGGTGGCCGGCAACGGCGACAGCATCTTCCGGCGCCTGATGGGCGTGATCGGCCGGCCCGACCTGGCCGACGACCCGCAGCTCGCCGACAACGCGGGGCGCGTGGCGCGCGTGGCCGAGCTCGACGCGGCCATCGGCGCCTGGACGGCGGGCCGCAGCGTGACCGAGGCGCTGGCCGCGCTCGATGCCGCCTCGGTGCCCGCGGGCCGCATCTACACCGTGGCCGACATCGCCGCCGACCCGCACTACCAGGCGCGGGGCATGCTCGAAGAGGTGCGCATGGACGACGGCAGCACGCTCGCGGTCCCGGGGTTCGTGCCGAAGCTCTCGCGCACGCCGGGCGGGCATCGCCGTAACGCGCCGACCATCGGGCAAGACACCGACGCGGTGCTGGCCGAGATCGGCCTCACGCCCACGCAGATTGCCGAGCTCAAGCGCCGCGGCGTGGTGGCCGGGCGAGCGGCATGAGCAGGATCCGCTTTCACGAGGTCGTCACGCGCGACGGCTTCCAGATGGAACCCGCGTTCGTGCCGACCGACGACAAGGTGGCGCTCGTCGATGCGCTTTCCGAATGCGGCTACGCGAAGATCGAGGTGACCTCCTTCGTGTCGGCCAAGGCCATCCCGATGCTGCGCGACGCCGAGGAGGTCATGGGCCGCATCCGGCGCGTGCCGGGCGTGGAGTACGCGGTGCTGGTGCCGAACCTGCGCGGGGCCGAACGCGCGCTCGAGTCGCGCGCCGACGAGATGAACCTCGTCATGTCGGCGTCCGAAACCCACAACCGCGCCAACCTGCGGATGGGCCGCGAAGACAGCTTCGCGACGCTCACCGAAGTGATCCGCCGCATCGAAGGCCATGCGGCCGCCAATGTCTCGATCTCCACCGCGTTCGGCTGCCCGATGGAGGGCGACGTGCCGCCCGAGACGGTGCTCGGCCTGACCGAGCGCTTCGCCGACCTGGGCGTGCGCGGCGTGACCGTGTGCGACACCACCGGCATGGCACACCCCGATCAGGTCCGTGCGCTGTGCGAGGCCGTGCAGCGGCGGCTGCCCGCGAACCTGCAGATCACGCTTCACTTCCACAACACGCGCGGCATGGGCCTGGCCAACGTGCTGGCCGCGCTGCAGGCCGGCATCCAACGCTTCGACGGTTCCCTCGGCGGCCTGGGGGGATGTCCGTATGCGCCCGGCGCCAGCGGCAACATCTCGAGCGAAGACGCCATCCACATGCTGCAGGCCATGGGCCATGAGACCGGCGTCGACCTCGACCGGCTGCTGGCCGTGGCGCGCACGCTGCCGGGCATCGTCGGTCATGAGGTCCCCTCGCAGGTCAGCAAGGCCGGCCCGATCTGGCAACGCCATCCCCCGCCTGCGCAGGCGGCCTAGACGAATCACGAGGAACTCAATGCTTGCAGCCTGGTATGAAGAGCAGGGACCCGCGGCCGAAGTCTTTCGCTACGGCGAGCAACCCGAGCCGACGCCAGGTCCGGGCGAGGTTCGGGTCCGGATGCGCATCTCCGCCGCCAACCCGTCGGACTGGAAAAATCGCAAGGGCGGCGGCGGCCGCGCGCTGTTCGCGCCGCTGATCATCCCGCACAGCGATGGCGCGGGCGACATCGACGCGGTCGGTGAAGGCGTCCCGGCCAGCCGCGTCGGCGAGCGCGTCTGGATCTGGAACGGCCAGTGGCGGCGCGCCTTCGGAACCGCCGCGCAATACATTGCCCTGCCGTCCGCGCAGGCCGTTCGCCTGCCCGACAACGTCGATTACGCGCAGGGCGCGTGTCTGGGCATTCCCGCCTTCACCGCGATGCAGGCGGTACGGCTGGCGGAGGTCGGCGCGGGCAGCACGGTGCTGGTGCAGGGCGGCGCGGGGGCCGTCGGCCAGTGCGCGATCCAGCTGGCCAAGGCGCGGGGCGCGCGCGTGATCGCCACCGTGAGCAGTGCCGACAAGGCACGCCATGCCGGTGCGGCGGGTGCCGACCACACGATCGACTACCGGACCGTCGACCTCGGGCAGCGCGTGAGCGAGCTCACCGGCGGGCGCGGCGTCGATGCGATCGTCGAAGTCAATTTCACCGCCAATGCGGCGCGCTACCCCGGCCTGTTGCGTCCGCACGGCACGGTGGTGATCTACGGCATCACCGGCGTCGAGGCCACCCTTCCGGCGCTCTGGGCCATGCAGACCAGTGCGGTGTTGCGCTTCTTCATGATCTACGACATTTCCCCGGCCGACCGCACCGCCGCGCTGGACGAACTGCAGCAGTGGCTCGCCGCCGGCCGACTGCGCCTGCCCGTGGCGCTGCAGCTGCCGCTCTCGGAAGCGGCCCGGGCCCACGACCTGGTCGAGGAAGGTCGGCAGGTTGGCACCGTGCAGCTGCTGATTCCCTGAGTCCGGCCCCCTGCAGGGTCAGGTCGTGACGCTGACGGCGCCTTCCTCGATCAGGCGTTCCCGAATGTCCTTCTTGACGATTTTTCCGTAGCCCGACTTCGGCAGGGCGTCCCAGAAGAACACATGCTGCGGCCAGCGATAGCGCGCGCAGCGGCCCTCCAGGTGGGCCAGGAGCCCGTCGCGGTCGACATCGCTGCCCGCGCGCCGCACGACGACGGCCACGCCAATCTCGCCCCATTTCGGATCCGGCACGCCGAGCACCGCGACCTCGGCCACGGCCGGATGGGTGAGCAGCACTTCCTCGACCTCGCGCGGATAGACGTTCGAGCCGCCCGAGATGTACATGTCCGATTCGCGCCCCGTGATGTAGAGCAGCCCGCGCGCATCCAACCGGCCCAGGTCGCCGGTATGGAACCAGCCGCCACGCAACGCCTTCGCCGTGGCCTCGGCGTTGCCGTGGTAGCCCGCGAACACGGCCGGGCCGCGGCAGCAGATTTCTCCGACCTGCCCGGTCGGCACCGGATTCATGTCGGCGTCCAGCACCGCCACTTCCATGCCGGTGCGCGGCCTTCCGCACGACCCGATATTGGCATTGGGGTCGGCATCGTCGGCCGAATGCAGCTGCGGCGGAAGCACGGTGATGCAGCCGGTGACCTCACCCAATCCGAAATACTGCACCAGCACCGGGCCGAGTTTCTGCAGTGCGAGTTTCTGGTCGGCGCGGTACATCGGCGCCCCGGCATAGATGACATGGCGCAGCGAGCTGTGGTCGTAGCGATCGACCGACTCATGCTCGACCAGCATCTTGACGATGGTGGGCACGGTGAAAAGGTTGCTCACACGCCATGTCTGCACCGCGCGCCAGACCGCCTCAGGGTCGAGCCGGTCGCCCGCCGGAAGCACCGTGGCCGCGCCGCGCGCGACGTTGAGCAGCGCATGGATGCCGGCCCCGTGCGAAAGCGGTGCCAC
>SEGN01000140.1 GCA_004211245.1 Variovorax sp. | reverse complement strand
TTGTCGCCGGCCAGCACGGCCTTTTCGACATTCTTCACAGCGGTGCGGTATTTGGAGCGCAGCGAGGTGTTCGCGGCGTTGAGTTTGACGTCCTGGCGGACGCGCTTGCGGCCCGACGCGAGGCGCGGGTTCTTCTTTTTGGGCTTGGCAGATGCCATGATTCAGTTTCCTTGAGGTGTCTGGGGATGATGCAGCAAAGCCTTCCATTATAGGCGAGAGCGGCTACGGGGGGCACATACACTCTCGGCGTGACCCTTTTCCGCTCCGCCTCCACCGTCTCGCTGTTGACCCTCGCCTCGCGCATCACGGGGCTCGTCCGTGACGTGTTGATGAGTTCGGTGTTCGGCGTCAGCGCGCTCACTGACGCTTATTACGTCGCCTTTCGCATTCCCAACCTGTTCCGGCGCGTGCTGGGCGAAGGCGCTTTCAGCCAGGCCTTCGTGCCGGTTCTGGCGGCCTGCAAGACGGAACAGGGCGACGAAGGCGCCAAACAGCTCATCGACCACGTCGCAACGCTGCTGGCCTGGACGCTGGTCGTGCTCTGCGTGGTGGGCGTGGTCGCCGCGCCCCTGATTGTCTGGGCGATGGCGAGCGGCCTGCAGAAGTCCGGCGGCTTCGATCCGGCCGTCGTCATGACGCGCTGGATGTTTCCGTACATCGGGTTCATGTCGCTGGTGGCCTTTGCCGGGGGCATTCTCAACACCTGGCGCAAGTTCGCGGTGCCGGCGGCGTCGCCGGTGCTGCTGAACGTGGCGCTGATCCTCTCGATCGTGCTCGGCGCGCCGCTGTTCCGCCGTTGGGGCATCGAGCCGATCTATGCGCAGTGCGTCGGCGTGCTCGTCGGCGGCGTGCTGCAACTGGCGTTGCAGATTCCGGCGCTGCGCCGGCTCGGCATGCTGCCGCGCATCGGCGTGCGGCTGGCGGCGCTGCGTGCCGCCTGGGCCGACCCGACCACGCGCAAGATCCTCGGCCTGATGCTGCCGGCCCTGATCGGCGTCAGCGGCGCACAGATCTCGCTGCTCATCAACACCCAGATCGCCTCGCACCTGGCCGCGGGCAGCGTGACGTGGATCACCAATGCCGACCGGCTCATGGAGTTTCCGAGCGCGCTGCTCGGCGTCGCGCTGGGCGTGGTGCTGATGCCACAACTCGCCAGTGCGCGCGCCGCCAAGGACGACCTGCGGTTCTCGGCGATGCTCGATTGGGGCTTGCGCCTGATCGTGCTGCTCGCGGTGCCCTGTGCCCTGGCGCTGCTGGTGTTCGCGAAGCCGCTCGTGGCGGTGCTGTTCCACAACGGCGCGTTCAGTGCGGTGGACGTGCAGCGCACCAGCGTGGCGCTGATGGGCTATGGCACCGGCCTGCTCGGCATCGTTGCGATCAAGGTGCTGGCCGCCGGCTTCTACGCGCAGCACGACATGCGCACGCCGATGCGCATCAGCCTCGCCACGCTGGCGCTGACGCAGGTGCTCAATGTCGCCCTGGTGCCGTATCTCCAGCACGCAGGCCTCACGTTGTCGATCGGGCTGGCGCAGCTGGTCAACGCTTTGCTGCTGCTGATCGGGCTGCGCCGCGCCGGCAGTTTCAAGCCCGCGCCCGGCTGGGGCCGCTTCATCCTGCAGGTGCTCGTCGCCACTGCAGCGCTGAGCGCATGGCTGGTCTGGGGCAACCAGCATTTCGACTGGGTCGCGCTACGCGAACAGCGTCTGCTGCGCGTCGGCCTGCTGGCCGCGATGATTGCGGGCGCCGGCGTGCTTTATTTCGGAGTGCTCGCCCTCACCGGTGTCAAGTTGCGCAGTTTCATGCGCCGATGAGCCCGGCAGACGGCGCGGCGCCTTGACGCTCTCCGCGCGCTCCACTACAAAGACACATGCCCCTGAGCCTTTCTGCGCCCACCGCCCTCGAGTATTTTCGAACGCTCGTGGAAAGCGACGAGCACTTCCCGCTGCTCGAAGCCGCAGCGAGTCTCGCGCAGGACGAATACCCCGAACTCGACGTGCAGCAGGTGCTGGGCGATGTCGACCAGTTGCTGGCGCGGCTGAAGCGCCGGTTGCCGGCAGACGCCGCGCCGCTGCAGAGGCTGCGGCTGCTGAACCAGTTCTTCTTCCATGACCTGAGCTTCGGCGGCAACGTCAACGACTACTACGACCCCGACAACAGCTACCTCAACGCCGTGCTGCGCACGCGCCGCGGCATCCCCATCTCACTGGCGGTGCTGTGGATGGAGTTGGCGCAGGGACTCGGCCTGCAGGCCCGTGGCGTCGGATTCCCGGGTCACTTCATGCTCAAGGTCACACTGCCGAAGGGGCAGGTGGTGATCGATCCCTTCACCGGCCGCTCGCTGTCGCGCGAGGAACTCAGCGAGCGGCTCGAACCGTACAAGCGCAGCAACGGACTGGTCGGCGACTTCGACGTGCCGCTCGGGCTCTACCTGCAGCCGGCCACGCCGCGCGACATCATCTCGCGCATGCTGCGCAACCTGAAGGAAGTGCATCGCACGCAGGAAGACTGGCAGCGCGCCATCGCCGTGCAGGACCGGCTCGTCGCGCTGCTGCCTGAAGCCTGGGGCGAGCACCGCGACCGCGGCCTGGCCCATGCCGAGCAGGGCAACGCCTCGCTCGCCGTGCGGGATCTCGAAACCTATTTGCAACACGTCGAGGACGCGCTCGATATCGACGTGATCGCCGAGCGCGTGGCCGCTCTTCGCCGCGCCGAAAACTGATGGCCGCGGACACGGCGCCGGCCGCCGCCGACCTCGGCACGCGCCATCAGTTCCACGGCATCCAGCCCGTGCTGCCGGTGGCCGACGTGACGCGCGCCGCGCGCTACTTCCGCGACGTGCTCGGCTTCGAACTCGACTTCATCGCCGGTGAGCCGCCCAGCTACGCGCGTGTGAAAAAAGGCGATCGCACCTACGGCGACCCGGTCTACATCCGCCTGTGGCAGTGCCCTGCGCGCGAAACGCGGCAATGGCGCGGCGAGATCGTGATCCATGTCGGCCAGGACGTCGACGGGCTGCACGCGGCCTACAAGCAGCGCGGTGTCGACGTGATCGAGCCGCCCGTGTCCCAGCCCTGGGGCCTGCGCGAGTTTGCGATTCGCGAGCCCGACGGGCACATGCTGCGGTTCTGCGGCTATTTGTAGCGGCGCCGCCGCCGCACTCTCACTCGCAGCGGAACAGCACGCCCATGTCGCCGGGCGCCTTGCCCACGGGCTGCGAATTGAGCTTGCGCGCCTCGCAGTAGTTCTGGGCGTCGGCATGGCTCGGGGCCCGGAGGTTGCCATCGCGCATGGGGATGACCTCCGAGGACAACATCGAACAGCCGGCAAAGGCCAGCGCCAGGGGAAGCAGGACGCACAGTTTCATGCGTGCATTGTGGAAGATTTTTGCGATCCGCCGGCGGCGGACGGCGAGCCCGGCAGCCCGAACTGGCGCCAGGCCCTGCGCAATTGCGTGTCGGAGCCGAAACCCGAGAGCTCGGCAGCGCGTGTGACGCTCGCACCGGAGGCCAGCGCCAACTGCGCACTGGCCACCCGCAGCCGACGCAGGTAGGCCAGAGGCGCCACGCCGGCATGCGCGACGAAAAGTCGAGTGAGGTGTCGCGGCGAGGTGCGCGCGACCCCGGCCATGCGCGACACGTCCCAGTCGGCTTGCGGCTGCTCGCTGACGGCGTCCTGCACACGGTGCAGTGCGGCATGAAGATGATGGCGGTAAGCCAGGAACGGCGACAGTTCCGGATCGTGCGGCCCGCGCCGCAGGGCCACCACCATGGTCTGCGCCACCCGGGCTGCCAATGCCTCGCCGCAGGTCTGACCGATGCGGTGAAGCATCAGGTCGATGCCGGTTGTCACCCCCGCGCTGCTGTAGACGGGCGCATCGAGCACGAACACCCGGTTGGCGACGACGTCGCAGCGCGGTTCGATCTGCTGCAGTTCGGCCAGATGATGGTGATGCGTCGTGGCCCGCCGCCCGGCGAGCTGCCCCGCATGCGCCGCGAGCACCGCGCCTGCGCAGATCGTGACCAGCTCGAGCCGCCCCTGTTCGAAGCGCAGGCCGCGCAGCCAGTGCAGCAAAGCGCGCGTTGCATCGCCGTCCACGGAAATGCTGTCGCCGGGCTGGCCGACCAGCACGACCCAGGCCGGGTCGGACCAGCGCGTGGGCAGCGGGGCCAGACCGGAAAGCGTGACCCCCACCGAGGTCATCGCGGCCGCCTGCGGACTGGCGAACTCCAGCGCGAAGCGCTCGGGCCGCCCTGCCGCGCGCAGTTGCTGATTCGCGATGCGCAGCGCTTCGGCCGGGCCGGCCCAATCGAGCAGCAGGCTGTCGGGCAACAGTGCGAAAACAACGCGGATCGGCGGCGCAGCTGGCATGTGTCGTTCAGGTCCCGCCGACTGCGGACGCGGGTTTCGGGCGCCGCAGCGGGCGCACTTCCAGCCCGCCGCCGCAGTTCGGGCAAACGCCGTGGAGTACGTCGGTGACGCAGCGCGCGCAGAAGGTGCACTCGTAGCTGCAGATTCGGGCTTCGATCGAATCGTGGGGGAGCGGCGAGTGGCAGTGCTCGCAGGCGGGCCGCATTTCAAGCATGGCGGCCTTCTTCAGGCAGCGACCGCGGCGCCGGCGCGTTCCAGCGCCTCGTCGACGCTGCAGACGTGAGCAAACCGGCCTTCGAGCACGGTTGCGGTGCGCGCCTTGATGTCCGACGCCGGGAGCGCACGGCCATCGGGCTGCACCATGTCGAAGGTGAGGGTGGCGTCGAGCACGAAGTCGACCTCCCAGCCCGAATCCCAGGCATGGCGCGTGGTGGTCTCGCAGCACTGTTCGGTACGGATGCCGCTCACGATCAGCCGCCGGATGCCTTGCTGCGTGAGCCAGACATCGAGGCCGGTGCCGACCAGCGCGCTGTGGCGGTGTTTGACGAAATGCGCCGCAGCTTCGAAATCCGCCAGCCCGTCGAGCGGCCTGACATGCCCGCTCGCGCGGGCGAACGGGTTGCGCGCTTCTTCAGGCCCATCGACATGCAGCACGCGCACGATGGGCACGCCCGCGGCAACGCAGCCCTGGATGAGCGCGTTCTGGGCCGTCAGATAGGGCGCGAGATCGCGCTCGGTGAAATAGGGCCGGTGACGGAACGATCGTTGCACGTCGATCACTATCAGACAGGATTTCATGGGCTTGCTCTCGATACAGGATGAATGATGCGCTGCATCTTCCCTCGCGGCAAAGCCCTCGTCCCGATGCGCAAAGACCGGAACCGATCAATTCAGGACACGGCAATCAGACCAGGCGCGCCGCTTCCAGCTCTTTCTTGAGATACGCGTAGAACAGGGGCGCGGCGACCAGCCCGGCCGGACCGAACACCGCTTCGGCGACGAACATCACGGCCAGCAGTTCCCACACGGCCATGTGCGTGCGGCTGCCGACCACTTTGGCGTTGATCACGTATTCGGCCTTGTGGATCACGATCAGGAAGATGAGGCAGGCGGCCGCCGTCAGCGGCGAGACCGAGAGGCCGACCAGCGTCAGCACCACGTTGCACAGCAGGTTGCCGACGATGGGAATCAGGCCCGCGAGGAAGGTGAGCGTGATCAGTGCCGGCGTGTAGGGCAGCCGCAGGTCCCACAACGGCAGCAGCAAAAGCAGGAAGACGGCCGTCAGCATGGTGTTGAAAGCTGCGATCCAGAACTGCGCGGCGACGATCTGGCGGAAAGCTTCACCGAAAGTGCTGATGCGCCGGTGCATCTCGGCGGCGAGCGGGCGGCGCCGGGAGGGTGCGGCGGTCACGGCGGCCAAGCCACCGATGATGAGGCCCACGTAGGCGAACAGCAGTGCGTTGAGCCACGCTCGCCCGGCCAGCGCCAGCGAACCGGCCTGCGTGCGCAGGTAGTTCGCGACCATCCTCTGCACATCGTCGGCGGCGGCCGGCAGGTAGGCGGCCAGGTCCGGCGGCAGCTTCTGGCGCAGTTCGAGGATGGTGCGGGCGATGTAATCGAGCAGCTCGCGGTATTGCTGCGGCGCATCGACCACGTATTCCCGGGCCTCCGAAACGCCCACGCCGAGCAACGCGATCGGACCCAGAACCACCAGCGCGACGGTGATCGTGTGCAGCAGTCCCTGCACCCAGGGTGACGGTGTCGTGGGCAGTTTGCGGCGCACGGTCAGGTCGAGCAGCCTGTTCAGCAGACGAACCAGCCAGCGCGTGGCGAGAAACCCGACGCACACGCACAGCAGGCCGACCAGCAAATGGCTGAGCATCACGCCCAGCAATGCGCCGGCCATCAGCAGGTAGCTGGCCACTGCCGCCGCGCGCGACACCGCAGGCTCAGGTTGGGGCTGGCCCATCGGTCGTGATCAGGCCACCCGCACCGCAGCGCCGTCGGCGCGCGCGGCGATCACGCCGATCTCGTGCACCGTCTCGCCGGCCGCCGTCAACGTGGCTGCGCAGGCGGCGGCGTCGGCCGGGTCGATCACGACCACCATGCCGATGCCGTTGTTGAAGGTGCGGTTCATCTCGATGTCGTCGATGCCGGCGACCTTCTGGAGCCAGGCAAACAGTTCGCTCTGCGGCCAGCTGCCCTTCTTGAGGTGCGCCGCAGTGCCTTCGGGCAGAACGCGCGGAATGTTCTCGAGCAGGCCGCCGCCGGTGATGTGGGCCAGCGCCTTGATCGGGTGCTGGCCCAGCGCTTCCAGCACCGGCTTCACGTAGAGACGCGTCGGCGCCATCACCGCCTGCCTGAAGGGCTTGCCGTCGAGCGTCGCCGGCACATCGGCGCCCGCGCGCTCGATCACCTTGCGCACCAGGCTGAAGCCGTTGGAATGCACGCCGGCCGAGGCCAGGCCCAGCACCACGTCGCCGGGCTTCACGCTCTGGCCGGTGAGGATCTTCGACTTCTCCACGGCGCCGACCGCGAAGCCGGCGAGGTCGTACTCGCCGGCCGGGTACATGCCGGGCATTTCGGCCGTCTCGCCGCCGATCAGGGCACAGCCCGAGAGCTCGCAGCCGCGCGCGATGCCGCCGATGACGGCCGCGGCGGTGTCCACATCGAGCTTGCCGCAGGCGAAGTAGTCGAGAAAGAAGAGCGGTTCGGCGCCCTGTACCAGCACGTCGTTCACGCTCATCGCCACCAGGTCGATGCCGACCGTGTCGTGCATGTTCCATTCGAAGGCGAGCTTGAGCTTGGTGCCGACGCCGTCGGTTCCGCTCACCAGCACCGGCTCCTTGTAGCGCTTGGGCACCTCGAACAGCGCGCCGAAGCCGCCGATGCCGGCCAGCACACCCTCGCGCATGGTTCTCTTGGCGAGCGGCTTGATGCGGTCGATCAGCGCGTCGCCCGCGTCGATGTCGACGCCGGCGTCCTTGTAGCTGAGG
>SEGN01000139.1 GCA_004211245.1 Variovorax sp. | reverse complement strand
ATGCGCGAAATGCTGGAAGCCGGTGTCCATTTCGGCCACCAGACCCGCTTCTGGAACCCCAAGATGGCCCCGTTCATCTTCGGCCATCGCAACAAGATCCACATCATCAACCTGGAAAAGTCGCTCCCGATGTTCCAGGAGGCGACCAAGTACGCCAAGCAGCTCACCGCGAACCGCGGCACGATCCTCATGGTCGGCACCAAGCGCCAGGCCCGCGAGATCGTCGCGGCGGAAGCCCGCCGTGCCGGCGTGCCGTTCGTCGACACCCGCTGGCTGGGCGGCATGCTGACCAACTTCAAGACCGTCAAGACCTCGATCAAGCGCCTGAAGGACATGAAGGCCCAGCAGGAAGCCGGCCTCGACGCGCTCAGCAAGAAGGAGCAACTGACCTTCTCGCGCGAAATCGAGAAGCTCGAAAAGGACATCGGCGGCATCCAGGACATGACTGCGCTGCCGGACGCCATCTTCGTGATCGACGTGGGCTTCCACAAGATCGCCGTGGCCGAAGCCAAGAAGCTCGGCATTCCGCTGATCGGCGTGGTCGATTCGAACCACTCGCCGGAAGGCATCGACTACGTGATCCCGGGCAACGACGACTCGTCGAAGGCGGTCACGCTGTACGCCCGCGGTATCGCCGACGCGATCCTCGAAGGCCGCAACAGCGCCACCGGTGACGTGGTCAAGGCCATCGCCGAAGGCAACGCCGACGAGTTCGTCGAAGTCGAAGAAGGCGCTTCGGCCTGATCGGACGCTTCCACGCGCCTGAAGAAGGGGCTTGTTGCCCCTTTTTTTCAACCTGAATACTGAGAACCGGAGAAATCAAATGGCTGCAATCACCGCAAGCATGGTCGGCGAACTGCGCGCAAAGACCGACGCGCCGATGATGGAATGCAAGAAGGCCCTGACGGAGGCCGACGGCAACATGGAAAAGGCCGAAGAGCTGCTGCGCATCAAGCTCGGCAACAAGGCCGGCAAGGCCTCGGCGCGCGTCACCGCCGAAGGCGTGGTCACGGCTTATGTCGACGGCACTGCCGGCGGCATGATCGAGATCAACTGCGAAACCGACTTCGTCACCAAGAACGACAGCTTCCTGGCCATGGCCAAGGCCGCCGCCGAACTGGTTGCGAAGAACAACCCGGCCGACCTGGCTGCGCTGGGCGCCATCGCATACACCCAGGACGGCTTCGGCCCGACGCTGGAAGATGTCCGCAAGGGTCTGATCGGCAAGATCGGCGAGAACATGAGCTTTCGCCGCTTCAAGCACTTCAACTCGGGCGCCAAGCTCGCGTCGTACCTGCACGGCACGCGCATCGGCGTGCTGGTCGAGTTCGAGGGCGACGACACGGCCGCCAAGGACGTCGCGATGCACATCGCCGCCATGAAGCCGGTCGCATTGTCGACCGCCGACGTGCCGGCCGAACTGATCGAGAAAGAGCGTGCCGTGGCCGTGGGCAAGGCCGACGAAGACCGCAAGGTCGCCGAAGCTGCGGGCAAGCCGGTGCAGCCGCCCGAAATCGTCGCCAAGCGCGTCGAAGGCGGCGTGCAGAAGTTCCTGAAGGAGGTCTCGCTGCACAACCAGCCGTTCGTGAAGAACGACAAGCAGACGGTCGAGCAGATGCTCAAGGCCGCGAACACCTCGATCAAGAGCTTCACGATGTTCATCGTGGGCGAAGGCATCGAGAAGAAGGTGGATGACTTCGCCGCAGAAGTCGCCGCTCAGGTCGCTGCCGCCAAGGGCGAAAAGTCGCCCGCCTGAGCGAGGGCGCCGCCGGTGCGGCGTCGTCGCTTTCAGCCCTTACACTCGCCCCCGCCAACATCCCTAGAAAGTCTTACATGCCCAACGCCCGCCCAGCCTACAAGCGCATCTTGTTGAAGCTGTCGGGAGAGGCATTGATGGGCGACGACGCCTTCGGCATCAACCGCGCGACGATCGTGCGGATGGTGGAGGAGGTCGCGGAAGTGGTGAACATGGGGGTGGAGCTGGCCGTCGTGATCGGCGGCGGCAACATCTTCCGCGGTGTGGCCGGCGGTTCCGTCGGCATGGACCGCGCGACCGCCGACTACATGGGCATGCTCGCCACCGTGATGAACTCGCTGGCGCTGGCCGACGCGATGAACAAGCAGGGCCTGGTGGCCCGCGTGATGTCGGCCATCGCGATCGAACAGGTGGTCGAACCCTATGTGCGGCCCAAGGCGCTCCAGTACCTCGAAGAGGGCAAGGTCGTCATCTTCGCGGCCGGCACCGGCAATCCGTTTTTCACCACCGACACCGCCGCTGCGCTGCGAGGGGCCGAGATCGGTGCCGAAATGGTGCTCAAGGCCACCAAGGTCGACGGCGTCTACACCGCCGACCCCAAGCAGGACCCGAACGCGACGCGCTACGCGAGCTTGAGTTTCGACGAAGCCATCGCGCAGAATCTCGGCATCATGGACGCTACCGCTTTCGCGCTGTGCCGCGACCAGAAACTGCCGATCAAGGTGTTCTCGATCTTCAAGAACGGCGCGCTCAAGCGTGTCGTCATGGGCGAGGACGAAGGCACGCTGGTGCACGCCTGAGGAGAATTGAAAGATGACCATCGCTGATATCCGCAGCTCGACCGACAGCAAGATGAACCAGTCGCTCGCAGCTTTCCAGAACAACCTGACCAAGATCCGCACGGGTCGCGCCAATCCGGCGATCCTCGACTCGGTGCACGTCGACTACTACGGCTCGCAGGTGCCGCTGAGCCAGGTCGCGAACGTCGCCTTGCTCGACGCCCGCACGATCAGCATCCAGCCCTGGGAAAAGGGCATGGGCGCCAAGATCGAGAAGGCCATCCGCGAAAGTGATCTCGGCCTGAACCCGGCCAGCATGGGCGACCTGATCCGGGTGCCGATGCCGCCGATGAGCGAAGAGCGCCGCAAGGAAATGACCAAGCTGGTCCGTAACGAGGGCGAGGCGGCCAAGATCGCCACGCGCAATCTTCGGCGCGATGCCAACGAAGCGGTCAAGAAGCTTGTCAAAGACAAGCTCGCGTCGGAAGACGACCAGAAGCGTGCCGAGGCCGAGATCCAGAAAGTCACCGACCGCCACATTGCGGACATCGACAAGCTGGTCACGGCCAAAGAGGCCGAGATCATGGCGGTCTGAGCTGCCGCGCATGACCGTTTCGACCGCCGTTCCGCATCACATCGCGATCGTGATGGATGGCAACGGCCGTTGGGCCACGCGACGCTTCCTCCCCCGTGTGGCCGGGCACAAGCAGGGCGTCGAGTCGCTGCGACGCTGCGTCAAGGCCTGTGCGGACCGCGGCGTGGGTGTACTGACGGTCTTCGCGTTCTCTTCCGAGAACTGGAACCGACCGGTCGAAGAGGTCTCGGGCCTCATGGACCTGATGGTCGGCGCCCTGGCGCGTGAAGTCCCGCGCTTGCGCGAAGACGGCGTGCGCCTGCATTTCGTCGGCGAACGCGGCGGTCTGTCCGAAAAAATGACCGCCGGACTGGTGCAGGCGGAGGCGGCCACGGCTCACAATACGCGGTTGATATTCAATGTCTGTTTCAACTATGGCGGGCGCTGGGACATCGCCCGTGCGGCCGCCCAACTCGCAGCACGCGGCGAACCGCTGACCGAGGCGAACCTCGATCGCGCGATGGCGCTGTCGCACGTGCCCGACCCCGATCTGTTCATCCGCACCGGTGGAGAGCAGCGCCTGTCCAATTTTCTGCTGTGGCAGAGCGCCTACGCCGAACTGTTCTTCAGCGACAAGCTGTGGCCTGAGTTCGACGAGGTTGCGCTGGACGAGGCCATCTCCGCTTTTCGCCGCCGCGAACGGCGTTTCGGCCAGACTTCGGCGCAGCTCGCAGCGAGTGCGCAA
Organism: Variovorax sp.; assembly: GCA_004211245.1. Lineage (GTDB taxonomy): Bacteria > Pseudomonadota > Gammaproteobacteria > Burkholderiales > Burkholderiaceae_C > Variovorax. The sequence continues at coordinate 3,516 of SEGN01000139.1, read as the reverse complement.
CCGGCCTGACCATGCTCAAGCAACGCATCATCACCGCACTGGCACTGCTCGCCATCCTGCTGCCGGCGCTGTTCTACCCGTCGCACGTTCCTTTTGCCGTTGTCATGCTGGCCTTGATCGGTGCCGCGGCTTGGGAGTGGGGGCGCCTCAACGGCTATGGCCCGCGCATGTCGGTGTTCCTCGGTCTGGAAATGGTGCTGCTATGTGCGCTGTCGTGGTGGCTCGGGCTGCTGCAGATGCAACTGACCCTCGCCTGGACCCTGGCGGGCGCTGCATGGGTGCTCGGCGGCGCCTTGCTGCTGCGAGGCGCGGTGCCGGGCTGGCCGCGCATTCCCAAAGGGCTGAGACTGGTCGGCGGCCTGTTGGCCCTCTGGGTGGCGTGGCTCGCGGCGGTGCAGGCCCGCATGGTGGGCATCAACTTCCTCTTGTCGATTCTCTTGCTGGTCTGGGTCGCAGACGTCTTCGCGTATTTCGCCGGGCGCGCGTTTGGCCTGAAGTTCACCAAAAGCAAGCTGGCGCCGTCGATCAGCCCCGGCAAGAGCTGGGAAGGCGTGTGGGGCGGCATGGCCGGCGTGGTCGTGCTCGCACTGGCCTGGGTGTGGGCCGATGCGGCCCTGCAGGCTTCCGTGCCGAGTCTCTACAGCCGGCTCGCCGCGCGCGGCTGGTGGCTGCTGGTGATCGGCGTTGTGTTCCTGGCAGCAATGAGCGTGGTCGGTGACCTGGTCGAGTCGCTGATCAAACGCAGCGCCGGCGCCAAGGACAGCAGCAACCTGTTGCCCGGCCATGGGGGCGTGCTGGACCGGGTCGATGCGCTGTTGCCGGCACTGCCGCTGGCGATGATGCTGGTGTCGTTGTGAGCGAAACGCCGCGTCGGCAGCGCGTCACGGTTCTCGGCTCCACCGGCTCGGTCGGCGTCAGTACGCTCGACGTGATCGCCCGGCATCCGGCGCGCTACGAGGTTTTTGCGTTGTCGGCGGCAACCCGGGTGGACGAACTGCTGGCCCAATGCGCGATGTTCCGGCCGCGCTTTGCCGTGATGAGCAGCGCACCGCATGCCGCATTGCTCGCCGAAAAGCTGCAACAGAACGGTCTGCCGACCATCGTGTTGGCCTCGCCCGGGGCGCTCGAAACGATCGCTTCGCACGAAGATGTCGATGCCGTGATGGCTGCGATCGTCGGTGCGGCCGGCCTTGGTCCCTGCCTCGCGGCAGCGCGCGCCGGCAAGCGGCTGATGCTGGCCAACAAGGAGGCGCTGGTCGTCGGAGGCGAACTGTTCATGCGCACCGTGCGCGAGGGCGGCGCGACCTTGCTGCCGATCGACAGCGAGCATTCCGCGATCTTTCAATCGCTCCCGCAGGATCCGGCAAGCTGGCCGCGATGCGTGGACAAGATCATCCTGACGGCTTCCGGCGGTCCGTTCCGCACCCGGGCGCCCGGCTCCCTGGGCGCCATCACGCCGGAGGAAGCGTGCGCCCATCCGAACTGGGTCATGGGCCGAAAGATCTCGGTGGACTCGGCCACGATGATGAACAAGGCGCTCGAAGTCATCGAGGCGCGCCATCTGTTCGGCGTGGCGCCGGAACAGATCGAGGTGGTGATCCACCCGCAGAGCGTCGTGCACTCGATGGTGGAGTTGTGTGACGGCTCGGTGATGGCGCAACTCGGCACGCCCGACATGCGGGTGCCGATCGCGGTCGGCCTGGCCTGGCCCGAGCGCATCGAAAGCGGCGCACCGCGGCTCGACTTTCGCACCATGGCGGACCTGAGCTTCTCGGCGCCGGACGCGGCCTTGTTCCCCGGACTTGCGCTGGCCTGGGAATCGTTGCGTGCGGCGCCCGGCACCACAGCCGTGCTGAACGCCGCCAACGAAATCGCAGTCGAGGCATTTCTGGCGCGGCGGCTGCGCTTCGATCGCATTCATGCGGTCAACCTGGAAACTTTGGCGGCGGTCGCACCGTCCAAGCCGACATCGCTCGGCGATCTGCTGGCACTCGACGCCGATGCGCGGGCGGCGGCCAATGCGGCGGCGCTGCGGCTTGCCGCCTGACTTTTTTCGCAGCACAGGGAAATCCTCATGCTCACCATCGTTGCCTTCATCGTTGCGCTCGGCATCCTGATCGCGGTGCACGAGTACGGGCATTACCGGGTCGCGGTGGCCTGCGGCGTCAAGGTGCTGCGTTTCTCGGTGGGCTTCGGCAAACCGCTGCTGACCTGGAAGCCGAAACGCCAGCGTCCCGGCCAGGACACCGAATTCGTCATCGGCGCGTTTCCGCTCGGCGGCTACGTCAAGATGCTCGACGAGCGCGAAGCGCCGGTGCCGGCCGAAGAGCGGCACCTGGCGTTCAACACGCAGCCACTGCGTTCGCGTGCGGCCATCGTGGCCGCCGGTCCGATCGCCAACCTGCTGCTCGCCATCGCGCTGTACACGGCGGTCAACTGGATCGGCGTGCAGGAGCCGGTGGCCAAGCTGGCCCGGCCGGTCGCGGCCTCGCTCGCGGAGCAGGCAGGCCTGCGTGGCGGCGAGCAGGTCAGTGCCGCCGGCTTCGCGGGTGAATCGCTGGAGCCGGTGCATTCGTTCGAAGATCTGCGCTGGCGCATGACGCGCGCCGCGCTCGACGGCCAGGACCTGCAACTCGAAATCGCCGGCGAGGGCGGCCGGCCTTCGCGTTTGCTGATGCTGCCCCTGAGCCGCATCGAAGCCAGGGATGCCGACGCTCAGCTCTTCCGAAAGATCGGCGTCATCGCGCCACTCACGCGTCCCGAAATCGGCCAGCTGGTCGCGGGCGGTGCCGGGGAACAGGCAGGCCTTCAGAAGGGCGACTTGGTGCGCAGTGTCGGAGGCACGCCGATCGTCGATGGCCAGCAGTTGCGCGAGGCGATCCGCGCTTCGGTCGAGGGCGACAAGGCGCGGACCCAGCCCTGGCAGATCGAACGCGGCAATCGCAGCCTCACGCTCGCCGTCACGCCCGAAGTGCGCGAGGAGGCCGGAACCCGCGTCGGTCGCATCGGCGCCTATGTGGGTGCGCCACCGGAGATGGTGCTGGTGCGCCAGGGCGTGGTGGAAGGCGTGTGGCGCGGCGTGGTGCGAACCTGGGAGGTGTCGGCCCTCACGGTGCGCATGATGGGCAAGATGGTGATCGGCGAGGCTTCGCTGAAGAATCTGAGCGGCCCGCTCACGATCGCCGACTATGCCGGCAAGTCCGCCAGCATGGGCCTGACGCAATACCTCGTGTTTCTCGCGCTGATCAGCGTGAGCCTGGGCGTGCTGAACCTGATGCCGCTGCCCGTCCTCGATGGGGGGCACCTGATGTATTATCTTTGGGAGGGCCTGACCGGCAAGAGCGTCTCCGACGCATGGATGGAACGGTTTCAACGCGGGGGGGTAGCGTTGCTTCTCGTCATGATGTCGATCGCACTCTTCAACGACGTCACGCGGCTCTTTGGTTAACTATCTGCCGGCCCTTTGCGCGCCGGCCCATTTCACAGATGAACACAACAATCAGTCGCTTCCGTATG
>SEGN01000566.1 GCA_004211245.1 Variovorax sp. | reverse complement strand
CTGATCGCGGCCTACAAGACGCTCGGCGGCTCGTTCACCGGCGACCTGCTGGTCGACCCGACCCACCGACGTGATCTCGCAAGCGCCGATGCCGCGGGTGGCGATGCGGCCGGCCCGGCCGCGCCGCCGACCGACCGGCGCCGGCGCATCCGCGATGCGGTCGAGGCCGCGCTGTCGGACATCATCCTGCTCGGCACTTCGGAGCAGGTGCATCTCGCGGTGGCCGCGGCCAACGACCTCGTGGCCGGCCGGCCGGTGGAAACGGCGGCGCTGGTGTCCGCACTGCGCACCTTCATCCGCGAGGCGTTGGACCTCGACCCGCTGCCCGATCTCGCGATTCCGCGCCAGGGTCCGGCACGGCCCGCGGCCTCCGGCGCGCGTGGCGGCGCGGGCCTGGGCGGCGGAGGGATGGAATACCCCGGCACCGGCAAAGACTAGGGAAAACCCTTATGCTGCGGGTTGCGTCGGAGGCATCTTCCTCTTGCGCCCATTCCCATGACACTCCTTTTCCAACTCGCGCTCTCGGCGCTGCGCCGCCGTTTCCCCAATCGCCCGAACGACGAAGACGCCTATCTGGCCGGCTCTGTCGACATCTACGACCTCGAGCGCCGCATGCGCGAACTCGACCAGCGCGACACGGCGCAGCCGTTCCACCTGCAGCACTCGCTCTGAAGCCTGCGGGCCTTCAGATCACCTTGAAGTGATGCGTGCCGTCGCGCGCGAGCTGCGCGACCAGGCCGAACTCCCAGTCCAGGTACGCCTGCATCGCCTCGGCCGGCGCATCGGTGCCCTCGTAGGGCCGTCGGTAGCGTTGCGCGCCGGCTGAGTGCGCGGCGCCCGGCGCGCCGGCCTCGCTGAACAGCGCCGCATCGACCGGCGCCAGCACATAGACCTCCCAGCCCATCTGCGCCAGCCACGAGGCGGTCATGGGTGCACGCACGCCGTCGTCGTCGACCAGCACCATGCGGGCGCCCCGCACCGGCGCGGCATGGTCGGTTTCCTGCACCAGCTGGCCGCCGGGCGCGCTCGCGAAGCCGGGCAGGTGACCGGCCGTGTATTCCTCGGGTGTGCGCACGTCGAAGCGGTAGAGCGTGCGGCCCGGCACCTCGAGCGAACGCAGCGCGTCCGGCGCGATCCAGCGCACACCGGCGCGCTCGGCCACGCCGCGCGCATCGACCTGTGCCTGCGCGCGCTGTGGGGCATCGAGCGTGGAGGGCGCGCGACGCACCGCACCATGGTCGAGCACCTGGCCGGCCAGCTTCCAGCCGATCGTGCCGTTGCGCAGCGCCGCCACCGGGTTCGGGATATGGCCGACGGGATGCTCATGGTCTGGTACTCGTCGAAGCGGCGCGCGTCGAGCACCACGACGTCCGCCTTCGCGTCGATCAGCGCCTTCACCTCCTGCGCCGACAGCGAGGGCGTGCGCCGTTCGTGCTCGACCAGTTCGCCGAATGCCTTGCTGGGCACGTTGACATCGCGGAACAGCTCGCCGCCGGCCGCGCGCCAGCCGTCGAGGCCGCCTTCGAGCGCATGCACGTGGGTGTACCCCAGCGAGTCGAATGCGGCCGCGCCGCGTGCCACCAGGTCGCTGCCGGCATCGTCCTCTCCGTACAGCACGATGAGCGTGTCGCGCCGCGGGATGCGGCGGCGCGCATCGGGCGCGATGCGCGACAGCGGCAGGTTGGCGGCCCAGAGCGGATGGGCCTGCGCGAAAGGATGCTCTTCGCGCAGGTCGATCAATGCGATCTCGTCGCGGGCGAGCAGGCAGGCGCGAACCTGCGCGAAAGAAAGCGTGTCGGTCATCGGAGCGCTTGTCAGAACGGCACGTCGCCCTGGACCGTCGTGCGGTAGAGCTTGCGGCGCAGCGCATCGGGCGTGCCGGCCGCCAGGTGCATCACCGAGCGGTTGTCCCAGAAGACGAGGTCGTGCGGCTGCCAGCGGTGCCGGTAAACGAACTCGGGCTTCACGCTGTGCGCGAACAGCTCGGC
>SEGN01000565.1 GCA_004211245.1 Variovorax sp. | reverse complement strand
GGCCTGTCGGACGCGATGCAGGGCGAAATGCTCGAGTTCCCGCCGAGCGCGGACGGCACGCCGTCCTTCGGTCTGGCCCTGAACCTCGAGCGCGACTCGGTCGGCGCCGTGATTCTGGGCGAGTACGAACACATCTCCGAAGGCGACACCGTCAAGTGCACGGGCCGCATCCTGGAAGTGCCGGTCGGCCCCGAACTGATCGGCCGCGTGGTGAATGCACTGGGCCAGCCGATCGACGGCAAGGGTCCGGTCAACGCCAAGATGACCGACGTGATCGAGAAGGTCGCACCGGGCGTGATCGCACGGAAGTCGGTCGACCAGCCGCTGCAGACCGGCCTGAAGTCCATCGACTCGATGGTGCCGATCGGCCGCGGTCAGCGCGAACTGATCATCGGCGACCGCCAGACCGGCAAGACGGCCGTGGCGATCGACGCGATCATCAACCAGAAGGGCCAGGGCGTGACGTGCATCTACGTTGCGATCGGCCAGAAGGCTTCGTCGATCAAGAACGTGGTGCGCGCGCTGGAACAGGCGGGTGCGATGGACTACACGATCGTGGTCGCCGCATCGGCCTCCGAATCGGCCGCCATGCAGTATGTCTCGGCCTACTCGGGCTGCACGATGGGCGAGTACTTCCGCGACCGCGGCGAAGACGCGCTGATCGTGTACGACGACCTGTCCAAGCAGGCCGTTGCGTACCGCCAGGTGTCGCTGCTGCTGCGCCGCCCGCCAGGCCGTGAAGCCTACCCCGGCGACGTGTTCTACCTCCACTCGCGTCTGCTCGAGCGCGCGGCCCGCGTGAACGCCGACTACGTCGAGGCCTTCACCAAGGGCGAAGTCAAGGGCAAGACCGGTTCGCTGACCGCGCTGCCGATCATCGAGACGCAGGCCGGCGACGTGTCCGCTTTCGTTCCGACGAACGTGATCTCGATCACCGACGGGCAGATCTTCCTGGAAACCAATCTGTTCAACGCCGGCATCCGCCCCGCCATCAACGCCGGTATCTCGGTGTCGCGCGTGGGTTCGTCGGCGCAGACCAAGATCATCAAGGGCCTGTCCGGCGGTATCCGTACCGACCTGGCGCAGTACCGTGAACTGGCGGCCTTCGCGCAGTTCGCTTCCGATCTGGACGAAGCCACCCGCAAGCAGCTCGACCGCGGCGCCCGCGTGACCGAACTGCTCAAGCAGGCCCAGTACAGCCCGTTGCCGATACCAAGAAGATCACCAAGGCCATGGAAATGGTCTCGGTTTCCAAGATGCGCAAGGCGCAGGAACGCATGCGCGCTGCTCGCCCCTACAGCGAGAAGATTCGCAACATCGCGGCCAACCTGGGCAAGGCGAACCCGGAGTACACGCACGCGTTCATGAAGACGAACGAGGCGAAAGCGATCGGTTTCATCATCGTGACCAGCGACAAGGGCCTGTGCGGTGGCTTGAACACCAACTTGCTGCGCCTCGTCACGACCAGGCTGCGCGAAGCGCAGGGCAACGGCGTCGCGATCGAGTCGGTGGCGATCGGCAGCAAGGGCCTCGGTTTCCTGAACCGCATCGGCGCCCGCGTGGTGGCACACGTCACTCACCTGGGCGATACGCCGCATCTTGAAAAGCTGATCGGCCCCGTCAAGACGCTGCTCGATGCCTATGCCGAAGGCAAGCTCTCGGCCGTGTACCTGTGCTACACGAAGTTCATCAACACGATCAAGCAGGAGCCGATGGTCGAGCAGTTGCTGCCGCTGGCGGCGGACTCACTGCAGACCGAGTCCGGCCAGCCCTCGTGGGACTACATCTACGAGCCGGACGCGCAAAGCGTGATCGACGAGCTGCTGGTGCGCTACGTCGAATCGCTGGTGTACCAGGCCGTGGCCGAGAACATGGCGTCGGAGCATTCCGCGCGCATGGTGGCCATGAAGGCCGCCACCGACAACGCCGGCAACGTCATCAGCGAGCTGAAGCTGGTCTACAACAAGACCCGGCAGGCCGGCATCACCAAGGAACTGTCCGAGATCGTCTCGGGCGCGGCGGCTGCCGCGGGCGTCTGAGCCAGTTCAACGGTCGTACCCTACAAACAACTTTTATCGGAGCACACATGGCT